>NZ_JBILJQ010000061.1:0-33384 GCF_044377145.1 Aquimonas sp. | reverse complement strand
GAGCGCCTGGGCAACTCGGTGATGGAGTTCAAGAACGTCAGCAAGAGCTTCGGCGACCGCATGCTGATCGACGACCTGAGCTTCATCGTGCCGCCGGGCGCGATCGTCGGCATCATCGGCCCGAACGGCGCCGGCAAGTCGACCCTGTTCAAGATGATCACCGGGCAGGAGAAGCCGGACTCCGGCTCGGTCAACACGGGCCCGACCGTGAAGCTGGCCTATGTCGACCAGAGCCGCGAGAAGCTCGAAGGCGACCACAACGTGTTCCAGGAAGTCTCCGGCGGCTCGGACATCCTCAACATCAACGGGGTGGAGATCCAGTCGCGCGCCTACATCGGCCGCTTCAACTTCAAGGGCCAGGATCAGCAGAAGCTGGTCGGCACCCTGTCCGGCGGTGAACGCGGTCGACTGCATCTGGCCAAGACCCTCCTGCAGGGCGGCAATGTGCTGCTGCTCGACGAACCCTCGAACGATCTCGATATCGAAACCCTGCGCGCGCTGGAAGACGCGATCCTCGAATTCCCGGGCAACGTGTTCGTGATCAGCCATGACCGCTGGTTCCTCGACCGCATCGCGACTCACATCCTGTCGTTTGAAGGCGACTCGCACGTCGAGTTCTTCCAGGGCAACTACCGCGAGTACGAGGAAGACAAGAAGCGTCGCCTCGGCGAGGAAGGTGCGAAGCCGAAGCGGGTGCGGTTCAAGAAGCTGGTCTGAGAGCTGGGATTCGGGAATCGGGAATCGGGAATCGTTTAAGCACGTCGTCCCGACTTCCGCAGCAGACTTCAGGGCCCCGCTTCGTGCGGGGCTTTGTCGTTTGGAGCCGGGAATTGGGATTCGGGAATCGGGATTCGTTGAAGCGCGCGGTCCCGACTTCTGCTGGAGACTTCAGGGTTCCGCTTTGTGCGGGGCTTTGTCGTTTGGAGCTGGGAATCGGGAATAGGGACGGGTTCGCTTCGAATCAGGTTCACGCGGCGGGCGCTGGCCTGGCTCACCGCAGTGCAGCTCAAATCAGATCTGATCGCCCAAACAAGAAAGGCGCGCCTCTCGGCGCGCCTTTCTTGTTTCAGCCACAGAACTTTCGGCTTACTTGCTGGCAGTCGCCGCAGCGGCCATCGCTTCGAGGCGCTGGATCAGCTGGTCCGGTGGCATGTAGCCGCCGATCTGGGTGCCGTCTTCGGTGATCACCGCCGGCGTGCCGGTGACGCCGATGCGCTGGCCCAGCTCGTACTGGTCGGCGATCGGGTTGGTGCAGTCCTTGCGGTCGAGCTCGACGCCGGTCTTGGCGTCGGTCATCGCGCTCTGCTGGTTGGTCGAGCAGAACACCGAGACGGCCTTGGCGAAGCTGTCCGAGCCCACGCCTGCGCGCGGGAAGAACAGATACTCGATCGAGATGCCGGCGCTGTTGTACTCGGTGATGTGCTCATGCATCTTGCGGCAGTAGCCGCAGTCGATGTCGGTGAACACGGTAAGCCGGTACTTGGGATTCGGCGGCGCGAACACGATGCGGCCGGTGGTGACGCCCGCGAGCGCCTCGGCACGGATCTTGGAGCGACCGGCTTCGGTGATGTCGATCCGGTTCGGGATGTCGAAGATCGAGCCCTGCAGCAGGTAGCGGCCCTCGGCGGTGACGTAGACCACGCGGCCATCGATGGTGACTTCGTAAAGACCGGCAACCACCGATTCCGAGATACTTTCGATCTTGGCGCCGGGCACCAGCGACTCGATGGCTTCGCGCACTGCGGGTTCGCCGGACTCGGCCGATGCGGTCGACGAAACGCTCATGAAACTCAGGGCGCCGAACAGGGCGCCAGCCAGAATGCGGGACATGATTTCCTCGGTCTGCGGGTGGATTGGCGGGCGTGGGACAGCCCTTGGGGCGACAAGTTCAGCCGCGGCGCGCAGTGTACCCGAGGCGCTGCAACAGGCTGCTAGCCTCGCGGATGATGTTGTGAATGCAGACGTTTCAGGCCCTCGCGGGCCACGAAGGTGTAAATCTGGGTGGTCGACAGGCTGCTGTGACCGAGCAGCATCTGCAGCGCACGCAGATCAGCGCCGTGATTGAGCAGATGGGTGGCGAAGGCGTGGCGCAGGGTGTGCGGGCTGACCTTGCCGGTGTCGATGCCGGCGCGCAGCGCCAGCTGCTTGATCGAATACCAGAACATCTGCCGACTCATGCCCTCGCCCAGCCGGCTCAAGAACAGCGCCAGCGGCTGTTGGCCGCGCGCGAGCTGCGGACGCGCTTCAGCCAAGTAGCGTTGCAGCCAGTGCTGGGCCTCTTCACCGATCGGCAGCAAGCGCTCCTTGCTGCCTTTGCCGAGCACCCGCAGCACGCCCTGTCGCAGGTTGACGCTGCCGGCAGCGAGCTCAACCAGTTCGCTGACGCGCAGGCCGGCCGCATACATCAGCTCGACCATCGCGCGATCACGCAGGCCCAGCGGAGTGTCGACATCGGGGGCACGCAGCAGGGCCTCGACTTCGGCCTCGGTCAGCGCCTTCGGCAGCGGTCGGCCGAGCTTGGGACTTTCGATCAGCGCCAGGGGATCGCGCTCGATCTTCTTCAGGCGCATTTGCTGGGCGTAGAAACGGCGCAGGCTCGATAGCAAGCGCGCGCCGCTGCGCGGGCTGTAGCCGTCACCGCTACGCCAGGCAAGGTAGGCATAGATATCGCTGCGCTGTACCTCCAGCAGCGCTGGGCCCTGCCCGACCAACCAGCGCGCGAAACCGTCGAGATCGCGGCGGTAACTGTCCTGGGTGTTGCGGGCGAGACCGTCCTCGGCCCAGGCGCGTTCGATGAAGGTTTCGATCAACAGCCGATCGGCGTCACGCGCAGGCGGCAGTGCCTGCACGCGTTCGCGGCGGTCGGCTGGGCTCTGCGCGCCGTTGCGGCGGCTGGGCTTGGAAGACGGAGTCGCACTCATCCACGCAGCATAGCCGGCCGCGCTCGCTATCCTGTGCGGCATGAACGACACCCGCATCCAAGCCGAACCCGCCCCGCTGTGGCCACGCCTGCTGGCCCTCGTCTACGACTTCTTCCCGGTGCTCGGCATCTGGTTCGCGGTCAGCGTCAGCAGCTATGCACTCAATGGCAGCCAGCCGGTGGTGCCCGGCAGCCTCGGCGCCTGGCTGGAGTTTCTCGCCCTGCTCGGCAGCACCTTTCTGTATGCGGGCCTTTCGTGGCGCTTCGGCGGCCAGACCCTGGGCATGCGTGCCTGGCGCCTGCGCGCGGTTGATCGCGCCGGCAATGCGCCGGGCTGGCGTGCGATTGCACTGCGGTTTGCGGTCGGCGTGCTGTCGCTGGCCGCCGCCGGACTGGGATTCGCCTGGGTGCTGATCGACCGCGAACGGCGCAGCTGGCACGAACTGGCCTCCGCAACGCTGACCGTGCGGCTGCCGAAACGCTGAGCCATGGCGCACTTGCGCGGATGTCGACGCTGTCAGGTTCAAACCTACACAACTTCCTTGCGACAGAGGGCTAAAGAAAACCCCGGGTCGGACCGATAACTAACTCAGCAGCGGCGGGGCCTCGGCAACAGGCCATCACTCTGCGGAACCCAACCCGGCACCGCCGGTTGACGGAACCCGAACCCCGAGGAGAATCACCATGCAAGTCATCAACACCAATACCGCTTCGCTGAACGCACAGCGCAACCTGTCGACTTCCGGCTCGTCGCTGGCCACCTCGCTGCAGCGCCTGAGCTCTGGCCTGCGTATCAACAGCGCCAAGGACGACGCCGCCGGCCTCGCGATCTCCGAGCGCTTCACCAGCCAGATCCGCGGCGTCAACCAGGCCGCCCGCAATGCCAACGACGGCATCTCGCTGGCGCAGACCGCTGAAGGCGCGCTGGCGGAAGTCGGCAATAACCTGCAGCGTATCCGCGAGCTGGCCGTGCAGGCCTCCAACGGCACCAACAACCAGACCGACCGCGACGCGCTGAACGCCGAAGTCACCCAGCTGAAGGCCGAAATCCAGCGCGTGTCGGAGCAGACCAGCTTCAACGGCACCAAGCTGCTCGACGGCTCGTTCACCGCGGTCGCCTTCCAGGTCGGCGCCAACGCCGGTGAGACCATCAGCATCTCCAGCATCGCCAACACCCAGACGGCGGCGATCGGCGGCACCTACACCCGCACCACTGGCAGCTTCAATGCCACCGGCCTGACCGGCTTCGCCACCGCGATTGCGGCCGGCGGCGTCTTGTTGAACGGCGTCGACATCGGTGCAATCGGTTCGGCCGCCAACGCGCAGGAACGCGCCGGCCAGCTGGTGGAAGCCATCAACCGCGTCTCCGCCCAGTCCGGCGTCGGTGCCTCTTATGACGCCACCACCGGCGACGTGACCCTGGTCAGCGACGCCGCGGTCGTCACCACCGGTACCACCAACTCCGCCACCGTCGCCGGTATCGCCAACGCCTTCACCGGCACTTCGGCCACCAGCACCGGCATCACCTCGGTCAACGTGTCCAGCTTCACCGACGCCCAGCTGGCGATCGGCCAGATCGATAACGCTCTGACCGCCGTCAACTCCTCGCGCGCTGAACTCGGTGCGATCCAGAACCGCTTCACCTCGGTGGTCACCAATCTGCAGACCAGCTCCGAGAATCTGGCCGCCTCGCGCTCGCGCATCCGTGACGCCGACTACGCCAAGGAAACCGCCGAGCTGACCCGCGGCCAGATCCTGCAGCAGGCCGGTACCGCAATGCTGGCCCAGGCCAACCAGCTGCCGCAGAACGTCCTGAGCCTGCTCCGTTAAGGAAAGGCTTCAGGCTCCAGGCCGGGGAGCGCAGCGCGAGCTGCGCTCTCCTTGGCTACAAGGTGAGCCGCCGTGAATACGATCAATCCAGTTGCAAACCTCATCGGCCTCGTCGCTGCCCCTCGCAGCGATGGGGCTTCTGCGCGGCCGGCGCCGACAGAGGTGACCCCGGTGGCGGCGCTCGGTGCGGTGGCCGGGCCGACCACGCCCGCGGCGCAGGCCTTGCAGGCCGGACAGGCGCCGGTGCAGCAGGCCAGTCGCGATGCCGAGCGCAAGCCCGAGAACAGCGAAGATCTTCAGCGTCAGCTTGACGACACACTGAAAGACGTTCAGACCTCGCTGCGCTTCCGGGTCGATGACGAGGTCAACCGTGTGGTGGTCAGCGTGGTCGACCGCGGCTCAGGCGACGTGATCTATCAGATTCCGTCGGAAGCCGCGCTGCAGATAGCCAAGCGCATGGCCGAGCTGGGCTCGGGCATGATCAACGAAAGCGCCTGAGGCATTCCGCTTCAGGCGCGTTGCGCGTAGGAGTAGGTGCCATGTCCAGCATTGGCGGCGTCGGTTCAGGGCTCGACATCCAGAGGCTGGTCAGCCAGTTGGTGGCGGCCGAGCGCGCACCGCAGGCGCAGCGGCTGTCGCAGGTCGAAAGCACCGCGCGCTCGCAGCTGAGCTCGCTGGGCAGCATCAGCAGCGTGTTGGGCGGCCTGAAATCGGCCGCCGCGGGTTTCAGTAGCGCCACCGGCATCGGCGCGCGCACGGTCAGCCTCAGCAGCACCAGTTATCTGACCGCCAGCGCCAGCAGCAGCGCTCAGACCGGCAGCTACTCCATTGACGTCATCTCGCTGGCGCGCGCTGCAAAGCAGAGTTCGAGCCCACAGACCAGCATCGATACCAGCCTCGGCAGCGGTGCCTTGACCTTGAGTGTCGGTGGCAGTGCTTTCACGGTGAACCCGGGTGGCGGGCCCATCACCTTGGGCGAGCTGCGCGACAGCATCAACAGCGCCACCAACAACACCGGCGTTGCGGCCACTCTGGTGAGTGCCGACGATGGCGTGCGCCTGGTTCTGACCGGCCGCGACACCGGCGCCAGCAAGAATCTGAGCCTGAGCGGCAGCGGTGACCTCAACGCGTTTGCCGCCGCATTCACTGTCAACGCGGTCGCCAGCAACGCGCAGGTGCGCGTCGACGGCAACCTGACCTCGTCGGCCACCAACACTTTCGCCTCGGCCATCGCCGGGGTGAGCTTCACTGCCACCAAGAGCGAGACCGACCCGGTCGCTACCCGCACCACCCTGACCGTCGGCCGCGACAACGGCGCCGCGCGCACCCAGGTGGAAGGCTTCGTCAGTTCGGTCAACAGCGTGCTCAGCACGGTCAAGGTGACCACCTTGTTCAACACCAGCACCGGCGTCAGCTCGCCGCTGACCGGTGATGCCCTGCCGCGCACCCTGGTCAGCCAACTGCGCAATGCGCTGGGCGCCGCGGTGCCCGGCCAGCCGGCCGGCTTCGAATCGCTGAACTCGGTCGGCATCAGCTTCCAGGCCGACGGCAGCCTGAAGCTCGACGCGGCACGCTTCGACAAAGCGATGAACGAGAACCCGCAGGCGGTGTCGGCCTTGTTCACCGGCGGCAACGGCTACACCGGCATGGGCGCGCGGATCAGCAGCCTGGTCGATAGCTTCACCGGCACCAATGGCGTCATCACCAGCCGCAACAAGTCGATCAACGACCGCATCGCCAATGTCGGCCGCCAGGTCGATGCGCTCGACCTGCGGATGGAGCGGGTGCAGAAGAACTATCTGGCCCAGTTCACGGCGATGGAGAAGATCGTCGCCCAGCTGCAGGGCACCAGCAGCTTCCTGAGCAATCAGCTCTCGCAGCTGTCCAACCTCAATCGCTGACGGATCACAGCCATGCACAGCGCACGCGCCTTCCTGAAGGAATACCGCAACACCGGACTCGAGGGCTCGGTGATCGATGCCAGTCCGCACCGTTTGATAGGCCTGCTGCTGCAGGGCGCGCGCGAGCGCATCCAGTTGGCGGCGGCCGCGCTCTCGGAAGGCCGCACGGGGCCAAAGGGCGAGGCCATCGGCCGCGCATGCGCAATCATCGACAGCCTGCGAGGCTCGCTTGACCACGCTGCCGGTGGTGAGATCGCCGGTGGGCTGGAGGCACTGTATGACTACGCCACCCGGCGCTTGGTCGAAGCCAATGCCATCAACGACCCAACCGGGTTCACCGAAGTCGACGCCCTGCTGGCCGAAGTACAGGCTGCCTGGGCCGCGATTCCCGCTCAGCTGCAGGCCCAGCCTGCCTGAGTTGATCGCGGGCAGGCCTGCTTTGGCCCTGTGCGCGGCGATGTGTCTCAAGGAGTAGGCGGGAATGCAGGAGATCCTGGAGCGCTTCGAGTCGCTGGCTGCGCAGCTTGAGCGCGGCGAGTACGACGGCGCCGCCGAAGCCCTGGCCGAACACGATCGCGCCGTGCGCGCCGCGTTCGCAAGCAGTGCGCCGATCGATGAAGCCGTCGCACGCCAGCTGCTGGCCCGCCAACACCACGTGCACTCGCTGCTGCTGGCGCTGCGCGATCAGCTCGGCGAACAGCTGGGCGAGAGCCGCCGCGGCCAGTCGGCCGCACGCAGCTATCTCAGGGACGCTGGGCCATGAACCCCGACCAGGCGGAAGCGCAGCTGTTCGCTGATGCCCTGGTCTGCGTCGATGAACTGCCCTATCGGCTCTCGCCGAGGCCATCGGGCATCGAGTTTCGTTCGGCCGCTGTCGCTGCGGCCGAACGCCTTCTGCACAGTCTGGTCGCGCTGGAATCGAGCCTGCCCGAGGAAGCCGAGCCGGGCCTCACCGACAGCGCGCTGCAGCGGCTGGACGCCAAGCTCGATCTGGTACTCGATCTCCTGAGCCGGCTGCTGGCAAGCGAACAACCGACCCTGCTCGCACGCCCGCTGCGCTGGTCGCGCCTCGGCGCGCGCATCGAAGTATCGGAGGCACCGCAGGTCGGTAGCCCGCAGCTGCTGATCCTGCATCTGCAGACCGGGCTGCCAGTACCGCTGAAGCTGCCGGTCGACGTGCTGGCGGTCGCGCCCGGCGCCGGCGGACTGCACATCGCCTGGCTGGCGTTTCCCACCGATGCGGCCGGGCTTGAGGCCGAGCTTCAGCGGCTGCTGTTCCGCCAGCATCGCCGCCAGATCGCGGCCAGCCGGCGCGGCTGAGCGGCCCGCGCTTCCGCCCGCGTCCGCACTGGGTTAACTTGCAGACGTTGATCGCGATCACACAAAGGGATGGGAATGCGAGTACTGCTGGCAGATGACCACACCCTGGTGCGCGCAGGTATCCGCAGACTTCTCGAATCCCAGCCTGACATCGAGGTGGTGGCAGAAGCGCAGGATGGCCAGGAATGCCTGGACCTCACCGCCATCCACCGCCCGGACCTTGCCCTGATCGATCTCGCCATGCCCGGCCGCAATGGCTTGGATGTGTTGATCGATATGCGCACCCTGTTCCCTGACACCGTCATCGTGATGATGTCGATGCATGCTGACCCGGCCTATGTCCGTACCGCGCTGGAGCGCGGCGCGCTCGGCTTCGTGGTCAAGGAGGCGGCACCGGCCGAGCTGGAGATCGCGCTGCGCGCGGCCTTGCGCGGTGACACTTTTCTCAGCCCCAAGATCTCCTCGCGCATGCTCGGCCACGGCCCGTCGCGCACGCCGGGTTCGCAGGAACTCGATTCCCTGCCGCCGCGCCAGCGCGAAATTCTGCGGCTGCTGGCGCAGGGCAAGGTCACCAAGGAGATCGCCTCGATCCTCGGCATCAGCGTCAAAACGGTCGAGACCCACCGCTCGCGCATGATGGAGACCTTGGGCATTCGCCGTTCCAGCGAACTTTTGCGCTTCGCGGTGCAACGCGCACTGGATGCGTGATTGAAGCGGTGGTGACGTTTTGCTGTCGCCCCTGGGGCAGCGCATCGGCGATCAAGGCGTCAGAGCGCTGACGCAGGTGAAGAATCGCCCGGTTCATTCCCGTAACAACCAGCATTCGTCTGGCGCTTGATGGCTCGAACTGCCGATCGCGTGACGGTTTTCTGCGTTTGTAGGGTTTATTCCTACACGTGTAGGGCTCACCCTGATTATTTTTACGACGTTCTCCGTCGAGAATGTTCAGGACATTCCCGATAGGCGCTGCGTGTGAACAGGGGGCTGATATGAAACAAGGTATGCGCCAACAGCTCAGTCAGAGCCTGAGCCTGACGCCGCAGCTGCTGCAGTCGATCCGGCTGCTGCATCTGAACGCCATCGAGCTTGAGACCGAGGTCAATCGCGCACTGGAGGAAAACCCTCTGCTGGAGGCCGACGTCGACGAGGACTCGGCTGATGAAACGGCGGAGGCCTCCGAGGTTGAGCTCGAAGACATGATGGACGGCCCGCGCGAAGACCTGCCGGGCGACTTCATCGAAGCCGGCATGAGCCGGGTCGCCTCGGGCAATGACGACGACGACCCGCTGGCGCGCTGCATCGCGCGCGATACCGGCGGCATCCGCCAGCGCCTGCTCGAACAGCTCAGCATGGAGCTGCGCACGCCGGAGGAACTTGAAGTCGCCGCCTGGCTGATCGATCAGGTCGACGATGCCGGCTATCTGGAGCTGTCGCTGGAAGCCCTGAGCGCTGCCGCGCTCGCCCGCGGCATCGACCCGCTTCGCCTGGCCGGCATCCGCCACAAGCTGATGCGCCTCGAACCTTCGGGGTATGGCGCCATCGATCTGCGCGAATGCCTGCGCGTGCAGCTTGAGCAACGGCCGTCGGACGAACCCGGCCATGCCCTGGCCCTGCGTATCGTCACCGAACACCTCGACCTGATGGCCGAGCACGACCACAACGCGATCGCCGATGCGCTGGAAGTCAGCGCGGATGAAGTGATCTGCGCCGAGCGCCTGATCATGGCGCTCGACCCGAAGCCGGGCACTTACAGCGCGCCGGAGCCGCAGCAGTACGTGGTGCCCGATGTGATCGTGCGCAAAGGCCGCAACGGCAACTGGGTGGTCAGTCTGAACCCGTTGACCGCGCCGAAGGTGCGCATCAGCCCGGTCTGTGAGGCCCTGCTCGAGGGGGCCGCCAGCGATGACGCCGGCGCCAAGAAGATGCGTGAGCTGCTGCAGGATGCGCGCTGGCTGACTCGCGGCCTGTCGATGCGCTACGACACTCTGCTCAAGACCACCCAGGCGATCGTTGAGCGCCAGCTCGGCTTCTTCGATCGCGGTGAAGAGGGCATGTGCCCGCTGACCCTGCGCGAGATCGCCGACGCAATCGGCATGCACGAGTCCTCGATCTCGCGCATCACCACCGGGAAGTACGTGCAGACCCCGCGCGGCACCTTCGAACTGAAGTACTTCTTCGCGGTGCGGCTGGAGGGCGCCTCGGTCGCCGGCGTGGCGGTGCGGGCGATGGTCAAACGCCTGATCGACAGCGAGAACCCGATCGCACCGCTGGCCGACGACACCATCGTCAGCCTGCTGGCCCGGCAGGGCGTCAGCATTGCTCGCCGCACCGTGGCCAAATACCGCGAAATGCTGCACATCGCCTCCGCCAAGGAACGTCGCCTGATCGCCAGCAGCCCGCAGCGCCTGGCGCGCGTTTCCCACCTTCAGAGAACCGCCCTATGAATCGCCTTACCGTCCTGCTGGTCGATGATCACGATGGCTTCCTCAACGCGGCGATGCGGCACTTCCGCAACGTCGGCTGGCTGGAGGTGGTCGGACGTGCCATGAACGGTCTGGAAGCGATCTCGCAAACCGAACAGCTCAAGCCCTCGGTGGTGCTGATGGACTTGGCGATGCCGGAAATGGGCGGCCTGCAGGCCACCCGCCTGATCAAGGCGCAGACCGCGCCGCCGTACATCGTGATCGCCAGCCATTTCGACGATGCCGAACACCGCGAACACGCGGCGCGTGCGGGCGCTGATGCCTTTATCAGCAAGCTCAACTACGTGCAGGAAGTGATGCCGATCCTCGCGCGGCTGGCGGGAGAAAGGGGCCATGTCTGAGTCACGCGTCCTGGTGATCGATGCCGACCGCGGCCGCGGCGAGCGCATCAGCACCATTCTGGATTTCATGGATCTCACCCCGCGAGTGGTCACCGATGTCGACGAGCTGCACCTGTCGCGGCATGACCCGCAGGACTGGCTGGCGGTGGTGCTGGGCGAGATCGCCGATGCCAAAACCTGGAAGAGTTTCCTCGACTGGCTGAAGCGCGATCCGCTGCATCCGCCGGTGCTGGGCCTGCCCGAACACCACCTCGATGGCCCCGAAGCCTTCGGCCTGCACGACGCCAGCTTCTGGGCGCTCGACTACCCGATCAAGCAGCCGCAGCTGGTCGAACACCTGCGCCGCGCCAGCATCAAGAAGATGGAAGACATCGCCGATGCAGGCGCGCCGCGCGGCGGCCCCACCGGTTCCAGCATCTCGGTGCAGAAGCTGCGGCGGATGATCGAACAAGTCGCCAGCTTCGATACCACGGTGTTGATCCTCGGCGAATCCGGCACCGGCAAGGAGGTCGCGGCGCGCGCGATCTACGAGCGCTCTGCCCGCCGCACCGGCCCGTTTGTGGCGGTCAACTGCGGCGCGATTCCAGCGGAGCTGCTGGAAAGCGAACTGTTCGGCCACGAGAAGGGCAGTTTCACCGGCGCGATCACCTCGCGCAAAGGCCGCTTCGAGCTGGCCGAGGGCGGCACCCTGTTCCTCGATGAAATCGGCGACATGAGCATGCCGATGCAGGTCAAGCTGCTGCGCGTGCTGCAGGAGCGCAGCTTCGAGCGCGTCGGCGGCAGCGACACCATCCGCTGCAATGTGCGGGTGGTGGCGGCGACGCATCGCAATCTCGAAGAAGCGATCATCAAGGGCGCCTTCCGCGAGGACCTGTTCTACCGCCTCAACGTGTTCCCGATCGAGATGCCCTCGCTGCGCGAGCGCCGCGAGGATCTGCCCGAGCTGGTCGCCTCGCTGACCAAGCAGCTGGAGAAATCAGGCCGCGGCAGCGTGCGGCTGTCGCCCGAAGCGCTGTCGGTGCTGCAGGCCTACCCCTGGCCGGGCAACGTGCGCGAGCTGTCCAACCTGATCGAGCGGCTGTCGGTGCTGCATCCGGGCGGCCTGGTGCGGGCGCGCGACCTCCCTGCCCGCTACCGCGAAGGCGTCGAGCTGCCGGAAGAGAACGAACTCGAATTGCTGGTGGCGGCCGACAGCACACCTGCGGCGGATACCCTGCCGCCCGAAGGCATCGATCTGAAAGACCACATCGCCCGCATCGAGATGAACCTGATCCGCGCCGCATTGGAACGCGCCGACGGTGTGGTCGCCCACGCCGCCCAGCTGCTGGGCCTGCGCCGCACCACACTGGTTGAAAAACTGCGCAAGTACGGGCTCGGTCGCGATGGCGACTTGAATTTGACGCCAGATTCCTGACAAGCCTGCGGCACAGCTCTTGCCTAGCTCCTGTCATCCCCGGCAGGACGCACGATTCCTTCCATGAGCGACGCAAGCATCAACGCCATCCTCTCGCAGATTCGCAGTCTGCAGGGACAGATGCAGGTCCGTCCGGCGCCCACCGAGGCGCCGCCTGCGGCCGCCACCGAAGCCGGCTTCGGCAACACGCTCAAGCGCGCGGTGACGCAAGTCAACGCCGAACAGAACGAGTCTTCGGCGCTGTCCAAGGCCTTTGAGCTGGGTGATCCCAATGTCGACCTGGTGCGGGTGATGCTCGCCTCGCAGCAGTCCTCGGTCAGCTTTCGCGCCACCGTCGAGGTGCGCAACCGGCTGGTCCAGGCCTACCAGGACGTGATGAACATGCCGCTGTAAACCCGGATGCCCTGAATGGACACCTCACTCACTCTGTCCCAGGTCAAGGATATTCCGGCCGTGCGTCAGGCCGGCCTGTTGCTCGGCCTCGCCGCCGCCATCGCGGTTGGCATCGCCGCGTTCTTCTGGTCACTGTCGCCAAGCTACGTGACCCTGTTCGGCAACCTGCCGGATCGCGATGCTGCCGAGGTAGTCGAAGCCCTGCGCGCGGCGCAGATCCCGTATCAGATCGACGCCGTGACCGGCGCCATCGCCGTGCCGGAAGCACAGGTGCGGCAGGCGCGCATGGGTCTGGCCACCCAGGGCCTGCCGCAGACCTCGCGGCCGGGTATCGAGTCGATCAACGAGAACCCCGGCTTCGGCACCAGCCAGTTTGTCGAAGGCGCACGCTACCAGCACGCGCTGGAGATGGAGATCGCCCGCACCGTCGGCGAATTGCGCTCGGTGCGGGAAGCCCGTGTGCACCTGGCCCTGCCCAAGCCCAGCGCATTCACCCGTTCGCGTCAGCCGGCCAGCGCCTCGGTGATGCTGCAGCTGTATCCCGGGCGCTCGCTCGAACGCGATCAGGTCGCAGCGATCGTGCATCTGGTGGCCTCCAGCATTCCGGATCTGGCCACCGAACGGGTTACCGTGATCGACCAGGCCGGCCGGCTGCTGACCAACAACGATCCAAACGATCCCAATGTGCTGGCGGCGATGCAGTTCGAACAGCGCCGACGGCTGGAGGAGACCCTGATCCAGCGCATCCAGACGCTGCTGGAGCCGATGGCCGGGCCGGGCCGGGTCAGTGCCCAGGTCAGCGTCGACATGGACTTCGCGGTGATCGAGGAAGCGCGCGAGACCTTCGCACCGGATCCGACCAAGCTGCGCAGCGAACAGGTGGCCGAGAGCTCCACCAGTACGCCGCCCAACGAGGGCGTGCCCGGCGCTACCGCCAACACGCCGCCGGGCGCTGCCGCCGACCCGGCAGCCGCCGCGGGCGAAGGCCCGAAAAGCGCCTCGCGCAGCGCCACCCGCAATTTTGAAATGGACCGTACCGTCAGCCACAGCCGCAACGACACCGGCCGAGTGCAGCGGATCACCGCCGCGGTGCTGATCGACCACGTGCTGTCGGTGCCAGCGCTGGCGGTGCCCGATCCCGCCGTGGACCCCGCGGCGGATCCGGCGGCCGACCCGGCCGCGGATCCAGCCACGGCGACAGCGGCTGTGCTACCCGCAGCGCAGCCGCTCAGCGCCGAACAGCTGGCCCAGGTCGAGGCGCTGGTGAAGCAGGCGATCGGCTTCAGCGAAGTGCGCGGTGATGCGGTCAGCGTGATGAATGCGCCCTTCCTGCGCGAGGCGATCGAACCGCTCGACACCTCGGTGCCGCTGTGGGAACAGCCGATCCTGCGCGACATCGCCCGCAATCTGCTCGGCGCCGGCCTGGTGCTGCTGCTGATCTTCGGCGTGGTGCGGCCGACCCTGCGCAGCCTCATGGCCTCGCCCAAGCAGCAGCGCGAAACACGCGAAGAGGATGGCTCGGAGGATGTGCGCCTGTTGACCGGCGAAACCGAGGATGAATCCGGCATGCCGATGCTGCCGGGCCAGGTCAACAACATTCAAGATCAGCGCGAGGCGATGCTGGCCTCGGCCAAGACCCTGGACGAGAAGCTGCAGCTGGCCCGCAGCACCGTCGCCCAGGATCCGAAGATCGTGGCGCAGGTCGTGAAGAACTGGGTGGCCGCCGATGCCTGATGACGACAAGCTGACCGGAACCCAGCGCGCTGCGGTGCTGCTGATGTCGCTGGGCGAATCCGAGGCCGCCGAAGTGCTGCGCCAGCTCAGCGCCAAGGAAGTGCAGAAGCTGGGCGTGGCCATGGCCACCATCAACAACGTCAGCAAGGACCAGGTGATCGAAGTCGTCGACAGCTTCGTCGAGGATCTGCAGAGCCAGACCTCGTTCGGACTCGGCGCCGATGACTACGTGCGCAAGGTGCTGGTGCAGGCGCTGGGCGAGGACAAGGCCGGTGGTCTGATCGAACGCATCCTGCTCGGGCGCAACAGCAAGGGCCTGGAAACCCTGAAGTGGATGGACCCGCGCTCGATCACCGATCTGATCCGCAACGAGCATCCGCAGATCATCGCGATCGTGCTGAGCTTTCTGGAAAGCGATCAGGCCGCCGATGTGATCAAGCTGCTGCCGCCGCGCGTGCGCGTCGACGCGCTGATGCGAATCGCCACGCTGGAAGGCATACCGCCAAATGCGCTGAGCGAGCTCAACGACATCATGGAGAAGCGCTTCGCCGGCAACCAGGGCATGAACCAGAGCCAGGTCGGCGGCATCAAAGTGGCGGCCGACATCATCAACTTCCTCGACACCTCCACCGAGCAGCAGATCAGCTCGGGCATTCGCGAAGTCGACCCGGATCTGTGCAACAGCATCCAGGAGTTGATGTTCGTGTTCGACAATGTCGCCGACCTCGACGATCGCGCCATCCAGACGGTGCTGCGCGAAGTGCAGGGCGACAAGCTCGGCCTTGCGCTGCGCGGCGCGGACGGCAAGGTCAAGGACAAGATCCTCAAGAACATGTCGCAGCGCGCCGCGGCGATGCTGGTCGAAGACATGGAATCGCGCGGCCCGGCGCGGCTGACCGACGTTGAAACCGCGCAGAAAGAAATCCTCGGCATCGTCCGCCGCTTGGCTGATGCCGGTGAGATCCAGCTCGGCAGCAAGAGTGAGGAGCTGCTGTGAACGGCACGCCGATCGGCCCGGTGCGGATGCTGCGCGAATCGGCGGATGTCACCCGCTGGGAAGTGCCGTCGCTGGATCAACACCAGGACGCGGTCGATGCCGATCCGCAGGTGGAAGACGAGCCGCTTCCACAGCCGCCCACGCTGGAAGAGATCGAAGCGATCCAGCGCGCCGCGCACGACGAGGGCTACGCCGCCGGGCATGCCGAAGGCCTGGCCCTGGCGCAGACGGAAATGCGCCGCCTGCAGGCGCGGCTGGAGGGCATTCTCGACGCATTCTCGCGGCCGCTGTCCGAACTGGAAGGCGAAGTCGAAGCGGTGCTGGTCGAACTCTCGACCCGCATCGCAGGCACCCTGGTTCGGCACAGCTACACCGAACACCCCGAGCTGTTGGCCAAACTGACCCGCGAGGCGATCGACAGCCTGGGTGAACGCCCGCGCCACGTCGAAGTCCGCCTGCACCCGGAAGATCTCGAAGCGGTCGAGCCCCTGCTCGGCGCGACCACCCATACCCGCCTGGTCGGCGACCCGGCGCTGGCTCGCGGCGATCTGCGCGTACACGCCGAGGACGTACGCCTGGACGCACGGCTGTCGACCCGGCTGGAGCAGATCCTGCCGCGCCTGCTGGCCTCCGCCGACCCGGCCCAGGCCAGCAGCGAGGACCCGCTGTGACAGCCGCCAAAGCCTGGGCCAGCGAGCGCAGCCCACGGCTGGCAGCGCGCCTGCGGCTGCACACGCCGCCCTTGCCCGGCGCGCGCGAGTTCCTGCGCGAGGGCGTGCTCAAGCGCGTGGTCGGCCTGACTCTGGAAGCGGTCGGCTGCGAGGTGCCGCTGGGCGCCAACTGCCGGCTGCAGACCGCCAACGGCAGCTGGGTCGATGCCGAGGTGGTCGGCTTCGCCGGCGACCGCACCTTTCTGATGCCCAGCACCGAAGTGCAGGGCCTGCTGCCCAATGCGCGAGTCGTTCCGGTACCCGGCGGCGCAAGTGGCGTACGGGTCGGCGAAGCACTGCTTGGGCGGGTCATCGACGGTGAGGGCGTACCGCTGGATGGGCGCGGAGAGCCCCGCACCGACGGTCTGGTCACGCTCACCGGCCCGGTGATCAACCCGCTGCAGCGCGAGCCGATCCACCAGCCGCTGGATGTCGGCGTGCGTGCGATCAACGCCCTGCTGCCGATCGGCCGCGGCCAGCGTGTCGGCCTGTTCGCCGGTTCCGGCGTCGGCAAGTCGACCCTGCTCGGCATGATGACCAAGTACACCTCGGCCGACGTGGTGGTGGTCGGGCTGATCGGCGAACGCGGCCGCGAGGTGCGTGATTTCGTCGAGAACACCCTGGGCCAGATGGGCCTGGCGCGCGCGGTGGTCGTGGCCACACCGGCCGACCGACCGCCGCTGGCGCGCCTGCACGGCGCCTGGCGCGCCACCGCGATTGCCGAATACTTCCGCGACCAGGGCCGCAACGTTCTGCTGCTGATGGATTCGCTGACCCGCTTCGCCCAGGCCCAGCGCGAGATCGGCCTGTCAGTGGGCGAGCCGCCGACCACCCGCGGCTATCCGCCGTCGGTGTTCGCGCGCCTGCCGCAATTGGTCGAACGGGCCGGCAATGGTTCGGCCGGGCGCGGTTCGATCACCGCCTTCTACACCGTGCTGACCGAAGGCGACGATGTGCACGAGCCGATCTCCGACGCCGCCCGCGCGATTCTCGACGGCCACATCGTGCTGTCGCGCAGTGTCGCCGAAAGCGGCCGCTATCCGGCGATCGATGTCGAAGCCTCGGTCAGCCGCGTGGTCGGCGAGATCACCGACCCCGCCTGGCGCGCGCAGATCAGTCAGGTGCGCCAGCTGATGTCGGCCTACTCCAGCCACAAGGACCTGATCTCGATCGGCGCCTATCAGCGCGGCTCGGACCCGCGCGTCGATGAAGCGCTGAAGCGCTGGCCGGCGCTGATGCGGTTCTTGAACCAGGATGTGGCCGACGCCGCAGACGTGGCCAGCAGCCGCGCGGCACTGTCGCAGCTGATCAACGAAGGCAGCTAGGAACCGCCATGGACAGCCGCCGCCTGCGCCCCATCCAGCAGATCGCCAGCGACCGCGAAACCGAGCGCGCACGCGCACTGGCCGAGCGCAACCGCCACCTGCACACCCATCAACAGCGCCTGGACGAACTCGCCAGGTACGCCGAGGAATACGCGCGCCCGTCGAGCGAAGTCACCAGCGCCGCCCAGTTGATCAACCGGCGCGCCTTTCTCGACCGCCTCGACGATGCGGTCAAACAGCAGCAGCAGGCGGTTCGCCGTGCCGAAGAAAGCTGCGAGGTCGAACGCGCGCGCCTGCTGTTGGCCAGCCGCGAGAAAACCGTGCTGGAGAAACTCTCAGCCGCCTACACCGCACGCGAGCTGCATGTCGACAATCAGCGCGCCCAGCGCGAGATGGACGACCACGCCGCCCGCCAGCACAGTCGCAAAGACCCCGGAGAATCCAGATGAGCGCGCTCACCTCGCTGACCGGCGCCAGCCCACGCACTGCGCCTGCAGGCGGCACCACGCAAACGGGCTCCGGCGGCGGGCTCGAAACCGGCTTCGCGGGGCTCATCACGCAGTTCAGCGTCCGTCCAATCGACGCCCAGGCCGAAGCCACCGCCCCGCCCTCGTTGCAGGATCCTCTCAGCGCTGCGGGCACTGCGCTCGACGACACGTTGAGCGAGGACAGCACCGCACCTGCCGATACAGGTCTGCTCGCCGCGCTTGGCCTGCTGCCGCTGCCCGGCGTGCCCGAACCCGCGCCGCTGCCGGCCACTCTGTTCGGCGGCCTGATGCCCGCAGCGCCGACCGCTACGCCAACGCTGACGAGTGCAGACGCAGCGCTGGCAGCCGCCGCAGACCCAGCGCTGGCTGTCGCTGCGGGCGCCCGCGAGGCCACGCGTCTGCCGCCCGCCGCCGCAAGCGCTGCACTGGCCGGCGCGATCAGCATGCCCCTCGGCAACGCCGGCGCCGCCGATGCGCGCCAGACGGCGGTCGCTCTACCGACGCAAGCGACTGCGCCGTCGGCCGCAGCTGCCACCACCGCATTCGCCCTACCCCCAACCACCGCGGCGACAGCTGCGACAACTGCGACCGCCGCCACCGCGGTCACCGCGGTCACCGCGGCGACAACGACCACCGCTGCCGCGCCGATCCTGGCTGCGCTGAACACGTCCCTCGAACCCGCCGCCGCCGAACCCGAGGGCGCCACACCGTCTTTGCAAACACCAACGCCGGCGCTGTCTGTGCTCAACCCACCTGCAGCGCCGCGCACGGCTCCAACGGGTAGCGCGGTCGGTCTGGCGCCAGAACCTGACGCCGCAGCCTCGGCAGAGCCCTCAATCGACCTCGCGGCAGTGCTGAAGCTAAGCGGCGAAACCGTACGCACAGAGACGAAGACCGACCCCGCCAGCAGCCGAATCGCCGCGCCCGGCTCGGCCCTGAGCTTCGATCGCGCCGATCTGCTCAGCGCACTGCGCGACAGCGTCACCCAGCCGGCCAGCCTCAATCCGCCGCCGAGCGCGCCGCTGGATCCACGCAGTGCAGGCTTCGGGGTGACCCTTGGCCAACAGATGGTGTGGCTGGCGGAACAAAAGGTCGGCCGCGCCGAGATCCGCCTTGATCCTGAAGAACTCGGCCCGCTGGAAGTGAGCCTGGAACTCGACGGCGACGAGATCCGCGCCGAGTTCGGCAGCCGCAGCGCCGAGGTCCGCAGCCTGCTGGAATCGCAGGTGCCACGTCTGCGCGAAATGCTGGCCGAGCACGGCTTCAGCCTCGCCGACGCGCAGATCGGCCAGGAGCGCCACGCCCAGCAGCAGAGCTTCACCGACAGTGGCGGAGCGGGTGGACTTAGCGATGCCGGTGTCGATGCAAACGAAGCAAGCCCGCCTGCGACCACAGCAGTGCGCGTGCGCCAAGGCCTGGTGGACGACTACGCCTGAGGCGCGCGCGGCGAGAGGCGTGAAGCCGGCTGCGTTCAGTGGCGGCTGGGGCGAGCGGGCGCGATATCGGCGATGCAAATAGTCGTCTTCCTTGGCGCCTCACTCTCCGCATGGCACAGTGCGGCCGATTCCAAACTGCGTCCGCCCATGCCAACGCCTCTGAACAATCGTCCCTGCGCAGGCTGCTCATGGGCCTGATCCGCAGCCCTCTGCGCGTGCTGACCATCCTGCGGGTGGCCCTGCGCTATCGCCTCGATGGCCTGCTGGAAGGCACCCGCCTGAGCCGGCTGCTGCGGCTGATGAAGCCCTTCGTTCCGGCTGTTCGCGGCGAAACTGCTGCGCTCGCGCGCGGCGCGCGGCTGCGGCTGGCGTTGCAGGATCTCGGGCCGATCTTCGTCAAGTTCGGCCAGGTGCTGTCGACCCGGCGCGATCTGCTGCCGGCCGACATCGCCGAAGAACTCGCCCTGCTGCAGGACCAGGTCGCACCCTTTCCCGGCGCCATCGCCCGCGCCCAGATCGAGCAGGCGCTGGGCCAGCCGATCGAGGCGCTGTGCGCCAGCTTCGATCCCGTGCCGCTGGCCTCGGCCTCGATCGCGCAGGTGCATGCGGCCACGCTTGAGGATGGCCGCGAGGTCGTCATCAAGGTGCTGCGGCCGGGTATCGATCGCACCATCGAGGCGGATATCGGCCTGCTGCGCGCGCTGGCTGCGGTCGCCGAGCGCTTCGGCCCGGACCCCGAGCGCACCCGCCCGACCGAGGTCGTCGATGAGATCGCCCGCTCGCTGCGCGACGAGCTCGATCTGCAGCGCGAGGGCGCGAATGCGTCCGTTCTGCGGCGCAACTTCGCCGGTTCCGCCGACCTCTACGTCCCCGAGGTGCACTGGAAGCTCAGCACCGAGCAGGTGCTGACCCTGGAGCGCGTGCACGGCGTGCGCAGCGACGACCTCAAGGCCATCGAAGCGGCCGGCATCGATCGCCGCGCACTGGCCGCCAAGGGCGTCGAGCTGTTCTACACCCAGGTGTTCCGCGACAACTTCTTCCACGCCGATGCGCATGCCGGCAACATCTGGATCGACACCACGCGGGTGACGCAGCCGCGTTTCATCGCGCTCGATTTCGGCATCATGGGTGCGCTGCCGGAGATCGACCAGTACTACCTGGCCGAGAACTTCACCGCGATCTTCGAGCGCGACTACCGGCGCATCGCCCAGCTGCATCTGGATGCCGGCTGGATGCCCGGCGGTATCCGCATCGACGATCTCGAAGGCGCGGTGCGCACGGTCTGCGAGCCCTACTTCACCCGTCCGCTGTCGGAGATCGCGCTCGGCGAAGTGCTGCTGAAACTGTTCAAGGTCGCGCACCGCTACCAGCTGACCATCCAGCCGCAACTGATCCTGCTGCAGAAAACCCTGCTCAACATCGAGGGCCTGGGCCGGCTGCTCGACCCCAAGCTCGACATCTGGGCGGTCGCCAAACCGGTGCTGGCCGAGATCCTGCGCGAGAAGCGCAGCCCGCAGGCGCTGCTCAAACGCGCGCGTGCACGTCTGCCCTCGCTGATCGCCGCCGCACCGGAAGTGGCCGACCTCGCCCACGACTATCTGAAGCAGGCTGCCAGCGGTCGCGCATCGCTGCGCCTGCACTCCGACGACCTCAAGCGCCTGGCCGACGCCGCCCATGCGGGCCATCGGCAAACCGTGTACGCGGTGCTGGGCGTCGGCCTGATGCTCGCCGCCGCCGTGCTGTATGGCCTGCGTGCGGGCGGTCCGCAGTTCATGGGCGCGCCGAGCTCGGCCTGGCTGGCCGGGGTCGGTGCACTCTGGGCATTCATCGCCGCCTGGCCGCGGCGCCACTGAGGGACACCACCATGCCGATCCGCAGCGCATTCGCACTAGTCACTGCCATTGTTGTCGCCCTGCTTGGCGCGGTGCCTGCGGCACATGCCACACCGCCAGCCACCGCGGCGCCGACCGCGCCCGCCGACCCGCCCAACAGCGCCCGTGCCGAGTTCATCAAGCGCATGATCGAGGCGCGGCGCATGAATGCGCGACGCAACGCGAACGGCGAGATCCGCAAGCTCGACCGCGTGCTGTTCGACGGCTACCGGCTGGAGTTCGAGCACAACCTCACGTTCCAGAATGAGCATTCCGATGGTGCTTCCAGCGAGGCCCGCTACGAACTGGCGCTGCGCGTGATTCAGCCGCAGGTGGCGCTGGCCGAGCTGATGCAGCGACTGCTCGATTCGGGCTTCACCGTGGCGGAGCCGGTCGGCCCGCCGGACGGGCGGATGCTGCGCTTCTGGCGCCAAGGCCGGACCATCGATGATGCACGCATCGAGATCCAGGTCGGCGAGCGGCCGATGCCCACCCGACCCTCTCCGGTCGAGGTGGGCGCAACCGGCATACTGGCGATCAGCATCCGCGAACGCATCGCAAACTGAGCATCCAATCGCTCGGGTGCAGCGACATCACAATCTCTACTCGCAGTTGCGGTCACGCCGACGCGCCTGGCGCGTCTGACCCGGTCCACACGCTCAAGCCCGCCGCGGCGCTGAGCGATCACCCTCGAAGGGGAAGTGCATGAACGATCCACGCAAGACCGTAGAAAACCTGTTCGGCGGCGCCTTTGGCGGCGGCGACCGATCCAGCGGTCCGCGCCGACCCGGCGGCGGCCAGGCGCCGAAGATTCCGTTAGGCCTGATCGGTTTGGGCATTGCTGCGTTGTTCGCACTGTGGGGCGTCAGCAGCGTGTTCTTCACCGTGCAGCCGGAGGAGCGCGGCGTGGTCAAGCGTTTTGGCGAAGTGGTGAAAATCGCTGACCCCGGCCTGCACTTCAAGCTGCCCTTCGGCGTCGATACCGTGCAGCTGGTCGCGACCGAGCGCGTGCTGAAGCAGGAATTCGGCTTCCGCACCGAGGGCGTGAGCAGCGATGCACCCAGCCAATACTCCTCCAACGAGTATCCGGATGAGTCGCTGATGCTGTCTGGCGATCTCAACATCATCGACGTCGAGTGGGTGGTGCAGTACCGCATCGCCGATCCGATGAAATACATCTACTCGATGCGCGAGCCGACCCTGACCCTGCGCGACATCAGCGAATCGGTGATGCGCCGCGCAGTCGGCAACCGGCTGGGCAGCGAAGTGCTGACCACCGCCCGCGTCGAGATCTCGAACCTCGTCCGCGACGAGACACAGACCGCGATGGAGCGTTACGGCACCGGCATCCACATCGTCACCGTGGAGCTGCAGGACGTGGTGCCGCCCGCTGCCGTGCAGCCGGCCTTCAACGAGGTCAACGAGGCGCGCCAGGAGCGCGAGCGGATGATCAACGAGGCCCAGAAGCAGGCCAACCAGCAGATCCCACTGGCGCGCGGCCAGGCCAATCGCGCGATCGCCGAAGCCGAAGGCTATGCGACTGAACGGGTCAACCAGGCGCAGGGCGAAACCGCACGCTTCAAGTCGATCCTGACCGAATACCGGGTCGCCCCCGAGGTCACCCGCACCCGCATGTATCTGGAAACCCTGAACGAGGTGCTGCCGAAGATCGGCAGCGTGGTGGTGGTGCAGGATGGCCAGATGTCGCCGGTGCCGCTGCTGAATCTGCGCGATGCCAAGCCCGCCGCCGGAGAGCCGAAATGAAGAGCCCGATCATCATCGCCGCGGTCGTCCTGCTGGCCTTCATCACCCTGCGTGAATCCACCTTCGTCATCGACCAGTCGGAGCAGGCGATCCTGGTCCAGTTCGGCGAGCCAGTGGGCGAGCCGATCAGTGAACCCGGCCTGCATTTCAGAACCCCGTTCGTGCAGGAAGTGCGCCGTTTCGACAAGCGCCTGCTGGCCTGGGACGGCGATGTCAGCCAGATCCCGACCTTGGGCCGCGAGTTCGTGATCGTCGACACCACCGCCCGCTGGCGGATCAGTGACCCGCTGCAGTTCCTGCGTTCAGTGCGCGACGAATCCGGCGCGCGCACGCGGCTGGACGACATCATCGACTCGGTGGCCCGCGACATCGTCTCCGGCACCGACCTCGAAGAAATCGTGCGTTCGCGCGATTGGCAGGTCGACGTCAAGGAGGTCGAAGACGAAGCCGTGCTGCGCGGCGATGTTGATCTGGAGAAGCCCAAGAAGGGCCGCGAGCGGCTGGAGCAGGAAATGCTGGCGGCGGCCTCACGGCTGATGCCGGAACTCGGCATCGAGCTGGTCGATGTGCGGATCAAGCGCATCAACTACATCGAGAGCGTGCGCCGCCAGGTCGAGACACGGATGATCTCGGAGCGGCAGTCGATCGCCGAGCGCTTCCGCTCGGAAGGCCAGGGCAAGAGCGAAGAAATCCTCGGCCAGATGGAACGCGAGCTGCGCACCATCCGTTCCGAGGCCGAACGTCAGGCTGCCGAGATCCGAGGCCGCGCCGACGGCGAAGCGACTCGCATCTACGGCGAAGCCTTCGGCGCGGACCCCGAGTTCTACGCCTTCTTCCGCACCCTGGAGAGCTACCGCGCGCTGGGCGAAAACTCGACCCTGATGATCGATTCGGACTCGGAGTTCTTCCGCTATATCGAGTCGACGCGGAGGCGGTGAAAGGCCGGGATGGGGGAGTCGGGAGTGGGGAATGGCAGAGCGCCGGTCACTGCGGCTACGCTGACGAATCCCGAATCCCGAATCCCGATTCTCCATCCCCGATTCCCGCCCATGTACACCCCAAGCGCGTTCACCCTCGCCAACAACGCCGGCCTCGCCCTTATCGATGCGCATCCGCTGGCCACCTTGGTGTGCACGGATGCACTGGGCAGTGAGGTCAATCTGCTGCCGCTGCTGCGTGAGGGAGATGCGACGCTGATCGGACATATCGCGCGGGCGAATCCGCTGTGGCAGCGCTTTGCCGACGGCCAACCGGTGGTCGCGGTGTTCCAGGGCGCGCAGGGCTATGTGCATCCGGGCTGGTATCCGGCCAAGCGCGAGCACGCCAAGGTGGTTCCGACCTGGAACTACAGCTGCGTGGTGGTGCATGGTCGAATCTGCTGGCAGCACGATGCGGCGACGCTGCGCGCGCGAGTCGAAGCGCTCACTCGGAGCATGGAGTCTGTACGCACCGAACCTTGGCAGGTGGATGACGCGCCCGCCGACTACACCGCGGCGCTGCTGCGCGCTATCGTCGGCCTGCGCATCGACATCGAGCGCATTGAAGGCAAGGCCAAACTCAGCCAGAACCATCCGCCCGCCAACCGCGCTGGCGTGATCGGCGGGCTGAGTGAAGCCAGCGATCCGCACGCGAATGCGGCGCTGGCGGCGGCGATGCGAACGGCGCACGAGGGTCTGGACTGAGCACGCGCGATAAGTGCGCGTGCGAGTGCCCGCCCACGCATCAACCGGGGGCGCGTGCAGCTGGGTCCGTCGGACCGGCTCGGTAGGTTGGGCGGAGCCGCAGGCGATGCCCAACGGCGCAGCAACCGAGCTCGCGGCACCGTAGCGAAGGCGTCGCCTGTGCGGTGCGCGTTGTCGCTCAGCGACCGAACAACTTCCCCGCCATGCCAAGCAAGCCATCCACCCCGCCGGCCGCTTCCAGCAGGCCACCACCGCTGGAGGCCTTGTCGACGATCACCGGCAGCGCAGCTTCAAGGCCTGCGGTGGCGGTGCTGGTGTCCAGACCCAACTGCTTGGCGAACCCGGAAAGCGCGCCAGAGCCGAGCACCTTGATCAACTGCTCGCCCGACACCGCGCCGTTGGCGCCATCACCCAGCCACGAACTGGCCAAACTGGCGAGACCGCCGGCATTGAACTTCTCGATCAGTCCGGCCAGATCGACCCGGCCGCTACCGTCGCCCAGCAGGCCCATCAACGCCTTGACGATGCCGTCGATCGGCAGGCCCGAGCCCTGCGCGCCCAGCTGCTTCTGAAACACCTCGGCGCCCATGCGCAGAGTGCTGTTGATGTCCATGCTCGATTCCTGATTGGTAGGCGATAGAGTCGCCGGCGCCAGTGTGAATGACAGCGCGGCATAGGCGCCAGTCGGAGCTGCGGGGCCGATTGGATCGTGCGGCCCAGGCTGATCAGGGCACGCGCAAGCCGCCACCAGTTCGTCGATCGCCGACGCGCAGGGCTCACCGCGCCGCCGAGCGAAATCAATCTGCGGCGTATGCTTCCACCCACTCGTTCAAGCTGGCCTCGCTGAAGGCGCCAAACTTGCGCTGGGCGATGCGGCCGTCGGCGTCGATGAGCACCGAGTACGGCAGCACCGAGCGCGCATTGCCCAAGGTGGTGGAGAGATCGACCGTACCGGGCTGGGCCAGGAACATTGGGAACTTCACCGGCACCTCGGCCAGAAACTCACGCACCTTGTCCGGATCATCCAGCGCGATACCGATCACCTGCACACCGGTATCGCCGCTGCGCGCGTGCAGCGCATCGAGCATCGGCAGCTCTTCGATGCAGGGCGGGCACCAGGTGGCCCAGAAGTTGATCAGCAGCGGGCGGCCATCGAAGTCGGACAGCTTGCTCACGCTGCCGTCCACGGCTTTCAACTCGGCGTCCGGGCGCCGGTCGCCTTCTTCCAGCACCACGGTGCCGGCCGGCAGGGCCGGGCCGCGCGGCTGCATCACGTACTGGCCAGCGAACATGCCGCCGACTGCGCCGGCCACGGCCAAGCCGACGATCAGTGCGGTGCCTTTCCAGTTCATGGCGAATCACCGCGCAGGGCTGAGTCGACCGCGCCCTGGCTGAGCACGGTCGGCAGCACGCGGCCCTCCGCTTCGCCCGGCCGGAACACCACATACAGCGGCACGCCGACCGCGCCGTGCTGCTCAAGAAAGCCGGTGATAGCGGGATCGACTTCGGTCCAGTCGCCGACCATGTAGGTCCCGTCGACGGTCGCCAGCGCCGCCTTGAATGCATCGGTCGACAACACCCGCGCCTCATTGGCCTTGCAGGTGACGCACCAGTCGGCGGTCATGTTGACGAACACGGTGCGGCCTTCGCTGCGCAGTGCAGACAGCCGCACCGCCGAGTAGGCCTCGACGCCTTCCATTGCAGCGCGAGGGGCCGGTGGCAGCAGGGTGTGCACGGCCGCCAGCGGCAGCACCGAGGCGATCATCAGCAGCCAGGCGAAAGCCCGCCCGCCGCGACCTTCCGAGTAGCGATTGCGCTCGTACAGCCACAGGCCGGCGGCCAGCAGCACCAGCCCGCCGAGCACCAGCGCGGTGCCGTCGCTGCCGCGCTGGTTGCCCAGCACCCACAGCAGCCACACGGCGGTGAGATACATCGGGAAGGCGAGTACGTTCTTGAACGTTTCCATCCACGCGCCGGGCCTGGGCAAACGCGCGCCCAGCGCCGGCACGAATCCGATCAGCAGGAAGGGCAGCGCCAAGCCCAGGCCCAGGGCCAGGAACAGCAGCATCGCCAGCCACGGCGGCGCGGCAAACGCGAACGCCAGGGCCGGGCCCATGAACGGCGCCGTGCAGGGGCTGGCCACCACGACCGCCAGCACGCCGGTGAAGAAATCGCCCGGCGCGCCGCTGCGCTGGGCCAAGCCCTGGCCGACGCCCGCAATGCCACCGCCCAGGGTAAACAGGCCCGACAGCGACAGCCCGACCGCGAACATCACGTACACCACAAAGCCGACGAACAGCGGCTGCTGCAGCTGGAAGCCCCAGCCCAAGGCTTCGCCGGCTGCGCGCAGGCCGAGGGCGAGCGCGCCGAGTGCTGCGAAGCTCACCAGCACGCCGGCGCTGTACCAGAGCGCATGCGCGCGCGCCTTGGCCGCGCTCTCGCCGCTCTGCGCGAGGCCAATGGCTTTCAAGGACAGCACCGGCAGCACGCAGGGCATCAGGTTCAGGATCAGGCCGCCGCCGATGGCGCCGAGCAGGGCCAGCAGCAGGGCGCCGATGCCGAGATCAATACTCGCCGCGCCGGTTTTCTGCAGCACATCTTCGGGCGGCAGTTCGCGGGCGACCCCGGCCGGCAGACGCAGCGACACGCCGCGGGTCATCGGCGGATAGCAGATGCCTTCGGTCTGGCAGCCCTGGAACTCGCCGATCACCGTGACCATCGCCGCCGCGCCGGTACTGCGGGCGATCGGCAGGTCGATCTCGACCGGCTCGAAGAACACCTCGACTTCGCCGAAGTGCTCATCGCGATGGCTGACCCCTTTCGGCCAGCGCGGCTGGCCGGCGCTCGCCTCATCGCCTTCCACGCGAAAGGCAGAGCGGTCGCGATACACGTAGTAGCCGCGCGCCGGCGTGATCCGCAGCAGCAGCGCATCCGCGCCGTCGGCAATCGCCTCGAACTCGAAGGCCTGATCTTCCGGCAGCGGCAGGGCGGGGTCGGCAGCGGCGTCCATCGCGAAACCGGGCGACGTGCCCGGCAGGCCCCCAGCGCTGGGTGCATCCGGGAGGTTGAGCAGGTTGGTCTGGGGCGGCGCCGGCAGGCCGGGCAGCACGCTTGCAGGTGCCGCCGCCGGCAGCTGCAGATTGATCAGTTTCTGGTGCGGCGGGTAACAGATCCCGACATCGGCGCAACCCTGGTAGCGCACCTTCAGCGCCAGCTGGCCATCGGCGCCGGCGCGCACGCCATCGAGTCGGGCGACGAGTTCGCCGCGATAGGTTTCGACTTCGCCAAAGAAGTCGTCGGTGTAGGCGGTGCCGGCGGGCATGGCCAATTCGCCCGCGGAACTGCCCTCGCCCTCGGCCAATGCCGAGGTGCGATGGCGATACAGGTAATACCCCTCGGCGATCTGCCAGCGCAGTTCGACGGTCTCCGCATCCAGCGCGCGCGCCTCCAGCTGGAAGGCCTCGTCGATCGGCAGCAGTTCGGATTCATCAACCGCAGCCGCAGGCGCGGACAGGGCCAACACCAGCAGGGCAAACAGGGAGCGGATCAGGGGCATGGGAGGGTCGCAGAGAGGACGGCCGAACCGGCGCAGGCGTCAGCTGACCCGCATACGCGCCGTTGGTTCAGCCAACAGCCCCGCACTTTAACCAATCACGCCGGCTGTAGCCGGTGAAACCACCGCAGGGCCGGGCTGCGAAGCCGGGCCCTGCGGCGTCTGCGGCTCGGATCAGCGCAGCGTGGCCTCGAAGCCGTTGCTGAAGATCGCGTTCGGAACTGGAGTTACCAGCTGGCAGGCGCTCGGAGCCACCTGGCTGCTCTCAAACAAGGCCCGTGTTGCCCATTCGGGGCGGTCGACAAAGGGATTGCGGTTGCCTTGGTAGCTGAAGACGATCTCATTGCGATCGCGTTCCTGCTCGTCGACCGGGTCTTGCTGATGCCATTCAAGAAGAACCAACAGCAGGCCCATGTAGGCGCGCGCTGCCGTATTGCTGGTGATGACGATCAGATCGCGGTCGTCAGTCAGTTCCAGATCAGGGATGTCACCGTCGTTACCTTCGTCCGCCGCTTGGCCCTCGTAGCGCATTGCCATATAGAAGACGACTCTCGCCATGTTGCCGCGCACCTTGTTCCAGACCTCGTACGAGCCTGTGTTGCCATCGTTCGGGGAGTACCAGTTGGAGTTGCCCGGATAGCTTCCGTCCCCGCCGCCAACGCCGTTGTTGGCGATCGTCCGGTTCTCCAGGCAGCCGCCTGAAGGCGGACAGTAGGCGAACGGCTTGTTGCCACGGTCGGCGTTGAACCCCTCGTCGGAGAGATGCAGCATGTGCAGGTCGTTGTGCGCGGCCAGGGTCTCGGGCCTGAAGCCCAAGGAGCGCGGCCAGACGTGCTCGCGGTTGTAGCGCAGGCCGCTGACGCTGCCGCACGTCGCGGCCGCCCCCGAGCCACCTACCCGCGCACCCGGCTTGGGGTAGCTGCAGTTTCGGTAGATGTCCAGAATCGTATTCTGGTTAAGCGGGTCCTCGTCGGCGAGTTCGAGCTGTGTCCAGCCGTAGGGGAAAGGCGTGTGCCCATCAATGGTCGCGTGCAGCGAACAGCGCAGTTGCTCGGGGCTGCTGGTGTTGACCTGGGCGTAGTAGTCACCCGCACCTTCGCTGGTCTGAAAGCTGATCAGCACATTGGCCGGCAGCGGCTGGCCGGCGCTGTCGGTAATCGCTGCAGCCACAAGCCGCAGATCGCAGCGGTCGCCTTCCTGCAGCAGGGCCTGCGGGCTCAGCGTGATGCTCTGGCCGCTGGCTGGATAGGTCAGCCCGATCGCGCCGCCGGCATCGCATTCGAGGCTGATTGCAGCCGCGGCCAGGCTCACCGTCTCGCTGAACTGCAGGCTCGGAGTCACCGCTGGCGCGACCCCGGTGGCGCCGTTCGCGGGCGTGCTCGACAGCAGCTGCGGCGGCAGATCGGCGACCGTGCTGAAGCTGAGCGCGACCGGCGCGCCGAGCGGATCCGGCGTGCCATCGCGATCGGTCACCGCCGCGGCCGGCACATTGACTGCGCAGCTGGCGGAATTCGGCAGCGCACTGTTTGGCGTCAGCACGATCTCGCTGGCCGGGCCGTTGCTGCTGAAGCCGACCGGCTGCGCATTGCAGACGAAGCTCACCTGCGCCGCGACGAGGTCAACCGGTTCGCTGAAAGTCAGCCGCACCGTCTGGCTGGTAGCGACATTGGTGGCGCCCTGCGTAGGTACGGTCGACAGCAGGCTCGGCGGCACATCGGCAGCAGTCTGGAAGCTCAGCGCAATCGCGCTGCCCAACGGGTCGGGGGTGCCGTCGCGATCAACCACCGCGGCGGCGGGAATACTCAACACGCAGCTGCTGGAGAACGGCAGCGCCGCGTTCGGCGTCAGGCTGATCAGGCCGGCCGGGCTGTTGCTGCTGAAGGCGACCGCATTGCCGCCGCAGGTCAGCACGACCTGGGCGCTGTCCAGCGCCACCGGCTCGCTGAACTGCAGGCCGATCACCTGGGTCGAGGGCACGCCGGTAGCGGCGTTCGCCGGCTGGGTCGACAGCAGCACAGGCGGGTTGTCGGTCAGGCTGCCGATCAGCACGTCGTCGATGGCGAGGCCATCGTCATTGCTGCTGGCATTCAAGTCGATCCAGCGCAGCGCGAAGCTCTGCCCCGGCGCGATGCTGATGCCACTGATCTCGCCGCTGACAAGCGTGCGATTGGCGGCCGCGTTGCCGTCGAGGGCACCGACCGTGCCGGCCGTCACCGGCGCGATGAAATCCAGGCTGTCGACATCAACCCAGGTCGCCGCCGCATCCGCGATGCCGGTGGCGCCGACGCCGATCTGCAGGTCCAGCCGGTCGACCCGGCCCACCGTCCCCAGGCGCCACTGCTCACCGGTATAGCTGAGCGGCAGCGAGCTCAAGGTGCCGCCGGTCTGGTTGCTCAGCAGCACGCCGAAGCGGCTGTTCAAGCTGCCCGACAGCAAGGCACCCAGCGCGCGCTCGGTGCTGCCAGTGCTGCCGTAGCTGAAGGTGTTGCCGGAGTTCGAGCCGCCGTTGTCGACGCCATAGGTCGCGTTGGCGTTGTTGCCGGCTTCCAGCAGGGCCCAGCCGGTCGGCAGCTCGCTGGAGGTGGTGCCGGCCGCACTGGCCAGGCTGTTGAAATCCTGGGTGTAGCCACCGCTGTAGGCCAGCTGGGCCTGGGCGACCGGGCTGGCGCCGACAGCGAACACGAACAGAAGCGTGGCCGGCGTGAAGGCGCGGCCGAAGAGAGTACGCATGTAGTGAATCCCCGCGAAGCATGAAGTGGCCCGCGTGCGCGAGGCGCGGCGAGCGGGCCATCCTGGCCGCCGCAACGCATCGCCCTCCGCAGCCCCGGCCAGGGCGCTGCGAAGCGGGCAGTAAGCCGGTCCGGAGCACCCTGCCCCGGCCGGCGAACCTGCGAGCATAGCTGGGGATTGCTACGGCGTCTTGTCAGTGCGCCGGCGTGCTCGGCCGGGCACGCATCGAGTCCGATGCTGCCGCTTCAACCGGCCCGCATCGGCGGCGTTGCGCCGAACCGCAGCCAGTCGAGGTAGGTCTGTAGGCCGCCTTCGATCGGCAGCGCGATCAGCTCCGGCAGCGCATACGGATGCAACTTGGTGATCTCGTCCATCAGCTGCTCCATGTTGGCGCTGCGGGTTTTGATCAACAGTTGCACCTCGCGTGCGCTCTCGACCTGACCCTGCCAGCGATACACCGAAGTGATACCCGGCAACAGGCTGACGCAGGCGGCAAGCTGGGTTTCCACCAGCACGCGGGCGATGGCCTCGGCGATCAGGGAATCCGGGGCGGTGGTGAGAACAAGCTGCAGATCGGACATTTGGGGGCCGGGAATGGGGAATCGGGATTCGTACGAGCTGATTGCGTCCGGGCTGAAGGCTGAGGGCACTCATCGGGTGGGTGTCTCGGCTGAGGGGCCCGGAGCAGCGCACCTGTTCGCTCGGCTCCCCCTTGAAAGCGCAGAAAGTACCCCCCAACTAGCGTCTGCCCCGGCGCTGATGTCGGTTGTTCAGGCCAGCCGGCCTGGATCGACCGCGTCACATTCTGTGGCTAAACTTGGCACTCACCAACGGCGAGTGCTAACAAAGCGTTGGCCCTTCGACAAATCAGTCACTTACCGAGGATCCCCATGAACCTGAAACCCCTCCACGATCGCGTCGTCATCAAGCGCATGGAAGAAGAGCGTCTGTCCGCGGGCGGCATCGTGATCCCAGACAGTGCCACCGAAAAACCCATCCGCGGTGAAGTCGTCGCCGTTGGCGAAGGCAAGCCGCTCGACAACGGCAGCGTCCGCGCGCTGAAGGTCAAGGCCGGCGACAAGGTGCTGTTCGGCAAGTATGCCGGCACCGAAGTGAAAGTCGAAGGCACCGAGTACCTGGTTGTCCGCGAAGACGATATTTTTGCTGTCATCGGCTGAAGCCGCTGACAGCGGGATTCGGGAGTTGGGATTCGGGATTCGTAGAAGCCAAGAGCTTCCGCCCTTCGGGGCGTATCGATCCTGACGCCCTTTTCGAGTCCCGTAAGCACTGATGTCGCGAATCCCAAATCACGAATCCCCAATCCCGCTTTCGAGGTACACCCCATGGCAGCCAAAGAAATCAAGTTCGGCGAAGACGCGCGCGTCAAGATCCTGCGCGGCGTCAACATCCTGGCCAACGCCGTCAAGGCCACGCTGGGCCCGAAGGGCCGTAACGTCGTGCTCGACAAGAGCTTCGGCGCCCCGACCATCACCAAGGACGGCGTCTCCGTCGCCAAGGAAATCGAGCTTGCCGACAAGTTCGAGAACATGGGCGCGCAGATGGTCAAGGAAGTCGCTTCCAAGACCTCCGACAACGCCGGTGACGGCACCACCACCGCGACCGTTCTGGCCCAGGCCATGATCCGCGAGGGCATGAAGGCGGTCGCCGCCGGCATGAACCCGATGGACCTGAAGCGCGGCATCGACAAGGCCGTGATCGCCGCCGTCGCCGAGCTGAAGAAGCTGTCCAAGCCCACCGCTGACGACAAGGCCATCGCCCAGGTCGGCACCATCTCGGCCAACTCGGACGAGTCGATCGGCAACATCATCGCTGATGCGATGAAGAAGGTTGGCAAGGAAGGCGTGATCACCGTTGAAGAAGGCTCCGGCCTCGACAACGAACTCGACGTCGTCGAGGGCATGCAGTTCGACCGCGGCTACCTGTCGCCGTACTTCATCAACAACCAGCAGAGCCAGCAGGTCGAGCTGGAAGACCCGTTCATTCTGCTGCACGACAAGAAGATCTCGAACGTCCGCGAGCTGCTGCCCGTGCTGGAAGGCGTCGCCAAGGCCGGCAAGCCGCTGCTGATCGTCGCCGAGGAAGTCGAAGGCGAAGCGCTGGCGACCCTGGTCGTCAACACCATCCGCGGCATCGTCAAGGTCTGCGCCGTCAAGGCGCCGGGCTTCGGCGACCGTCGCAAGGCGATGCTGGAAGACATGGCCATCCTGACCGGCGGCACGGTCATCTCCGAAGAAGTCGGCCTGCAGCTTGAGAAGGCCACCATCAAGGATCTGGGCCGCGCCAAGAAGATCGTGATCTCGAAAGAGAACAGCACGATCATCGACGGCGCCGGTGACGGCGAAGGCATCCAGGCCCGCATCAAGCAGATCAAGGCGCAGATCGAGGAGACCTCCTCCGACTACGACCGCGAGAAGCTGCAGGAGCGCGTGGCCAAGCTGGCCGGCGGCGTCGCCGTCATCAAGGTCGGTGCT
>NZ_JBILJQ010000117.1:0-9077 GCF_044377145.1 Aquimonas sp. | reverse complement strand
GCGCAGCGCGTCCACCTCCAAAACCCCGCTCAAGCGCAAGGCCGCAGGCATGTTGTAGTGCCCGCTGCCGCCCTCCAGACGGTCCAAAAACCACAGCCGCTGTTGGGCGTAGGACAGGGGCGACGGCCCGCGACCAGGGTCGGCAACAATCGCTGGCAGGACCGGCAAATCGCCGAGTTCGCCGATGAGGCGGGCCAATCCGGCGATCGTTGGCTGCTCGAAGAGCTTGCGCAGGGGCAGCTCCACGGAGAGCCTTCGGCGAACCGAGCTGACCAGCCGGGTGGCAAGAATCGAGTGTCCGCCCAGTGCGAAGAAATCGTCGTGCACGCCAACCTGGGCAACTCCCAGCAGCTGCTTCCAGATGCCTGCGAGTTCCTGCTCGATGGGCGTTCGCGGCGCCTGACTGACAACCCGAGAGTCCATCGCCGGCGCCGCCGCCAGCGCCATCAATTCGCGATAGTCAATCTTGCCGTTGGCAGTAAGAGGCAGCTGCGGCAGCGCGATGATCGGCCTCGGCACCATATAGGCCGGTAGCCGTTCGCGCAGCGCCAACTCCGCGGAGCGCGCGCCATCGGCACGCTGGGTGGAAACAAAGCCGACTAGCGCGAGGCTGCCGTCGGTGCGTGTACTCACGAGCGCGGCGGCCCCGTCGATGAACTCGATCGACCGCAGTTGCGCCTCGATCTCATCGAGCTCGATCCGATAGCCGTGCAGTTTGACCTGCCGATCGCTGCGACCGAGATACTCGAGATCACCATCCGCGCGCCAATGGACCCGATCGCCACTCCGATACATGCGCGCCGAGCCGCCCGCGAACGGGTCGGCGACGAAGCGTTCAGCGGTCGTTTGCTCACGGCCGAGATAGCCCGAGGCCACGCCATCACCGCCAATGAAGAGTTCGCCGATGCTGCCCCGCGGCTGCAGTTGCCCACCTGAGCCGAGCACGTACAAGCGTGTGTTGTTGATGGGACGTCCGATTGAAACGCCGCCGACCATCTGATCGAAGCGTGCGCCGGCCTCGATGCTCCGGATCGCGCAACCGACGACGGTCTCGGTCGGCCCGTATTCGTTGACGAAGGCCGTGTTCGGCAACAGCGACCGCCAGCGAAGCAGCAGCGGCGCGTGCAACTGTTCGCCACCAATCACTAGCCGATGTGACGCTCGGCCGATCAGCGGAACATCCGCATCCGGCAACAAAGCCTCCAAATGCGCCGGGGTCAGCTTGAACACCCAGTCGCCGGCCTCGCCAGCCAAAAGCGCAGCCAGCTCGCCATTTCTCAGCGCTTCCGCCGACAGGCAGCGCACCGTGCAACCGGACAGCAGCGGGCCCAGCAGCGTGGTCAACGTCGCGTCGAAGCACAGCGGCGTACTGACCACGCCGCCCTTCACCGGTTGTCGGCGGTAGTACTCGGCTTCCGCGTAGACGAGGTAATTCAGCAGGCCGGCCTGTTCGACCACAACGCCCTTTGGTTGTCCCGAGGTACCTGATGTGTACAGCACATACGCCGGCGCCTCGGGCACCTCGCCGGCGGCGATGACGGCATGGCCGGGCAGCCAGTTGGCATCGTCGAGGGCGTCGTCCAGCAGCATGAAGTCGCGGCCGCCGAGCGGCATATCGTCGATCAGATCGCGACTGCCCAGGAGCAGGCCAATGCCTGCGTCATCCAGCACGAATTGCTTGCGCGCGGCCGGCTGCGTCGGATCGATCGGCACATAGGTTCGACCGCATCGCAGCGCGGCCAGCACGCCGATAACCGCTTCGATTGACGGCATCAGGCACAGCCCGATCCTCTCACCCGGCTCGGTTGCCGCCGTCAGGTAGCTGGCCAAACGCTCGCTGCGATCAAGCAGCTGCCGATAGCTGATGCGCCGATTCCCTTCGTCGACTGCGGTCGCATCCGGGACGCGCAAACCCTCAGCAGCAAACCGCGCGTACAGGGTCTCGCCGCCTAGGTCGTTGGGCCGGCCTCGCCCGAGTTCGACCAGCTTTGCGGCAGCATTTGGATCGACCAGAGGATAGTCATGCACGCCGCGCTCCGCGTCGCCCGCGACACCGCGCAGCAGCATCGAAAATGCGTCCATGAAGCTGCGAACGGTCGCAGCGTCGAACAGCTCGCTGTCGTAGATCCAGCCGATCTGCAGCCGCTTGCCATCGTCGGCGACGCTCAGCTCAAGGTCGACCTTGGCGCTGTCACGCTGCAGCGCTTCGGCGCTGGTCGCGAGCCCCGCCAGGCCGGCCGGCTGCGGCTGAACTTCGTTGAAGCCGAAGACCAGCTGAAACAGCGGATGATGGCTGCTGCCACGTCGCGGTGCGATGGCCTCCACAAGGCGGTCGAACGGCAGCGAGGGGCGCGCCAGCACCTCGACGATCTGTTGCTTGCCTGCCTGCAGCAGCGACTCGAACGACGGATTGCCCTCGATCTGCGTGCGCAATACGAGGTTGTTGACGAACAGCCCAACCAACGGCTCCAGTTCGGCTGCGTTGCGGCCGGACACTGGAAAGCCCACGACGACGTCCTGCTCACCGCTCAAACGCGCGACGAGCAGAGCGAAGGTCGTTTGCAGAAACATGAAGGGCGTCACCGAGTGCTGCGTGCAGGCCTCGCGAATCTGCGCCGCATCGGGGCCATCGATCGCCTGATGAAGCGCGGCGCCGCGATGCTCGGCGCTGTCCGGACGCGGACGGTCGAGTGGCAGGCTGTGCACGGCCGGCGCGTCGGCGAGCATCTCGCGCCAGAACGTCAGCTCACCATCGGCCGCCGCCCCGTCGAACAGTTCGCGCTGCCATTCGGCAAAGTCCGCATATTGATGCGACAGCGGCGGCAGCTCGGGCGCACGGCCATCGCGCAGTGCAGCGAGGGCTTCGGCGAATTCACGGCCCATGATCACGATGGAATGGCCGTCGGCGGCGATATGGTGAACGGTGAACTGCAGCACATGCTCATCGGCCGCCAATCGAATCAATGCGACGGCGAGCGGCGGCTCCCGGTCAAGATCGAAGCGCCGTACCGCGAGCCTGTGTTTGACTTCCAGCAGTGCGGCCTCACGCGGTCCGTCGGGCAACGCGCTGAGATCGATCTGTTCAAGCCAGGGTTCTACGTCATCGTCGACCAGCTGCAACAGCTCGTCATCGTGTTCAACGAAACGTGCGCGCAGCACGTCGTGGCGACGACAAAGCGTGGACAGCGCCACGCGGACGCTTTCGCCCGAGATTTCGCCAGACAATCGGAACGCGCCTGGCATGTTGTACTGGTGAGACTGTCCTTGCTGGTAGCGGTCCACGAACCACAATCGCCGTTGCGCATAGGACGCTCGGGCGCGCCGTCGCTCGGCACAGGGTGGGATCGTCGTGCGCTTCACGTCGCGCGCCAGCAGGTCGACGACCGCCTGCTTGTTTGCTCGAAGCGCATCCAGCAACGCCTCCGACGGGCGCTGATCGAACTGCAGCTTCAGTGCACCGTCCTGCAGCGACAGCGCGACCTGTGCATCAGCACAGCGACGGATCAGATCCACCAGCTTCACAGCAACAACTCCGCCTGCTCGCCATCAGTACTGCGGCGCTTGTCGACGCGCGCCATCGCCCGCCGCACGCCCTCTGCTGCTTCGATCAGCTCCGCCTGGGTGGAAATCGTCGAGTTGACGAACAGCTCCTTGACCGTCACAGCCACCCCAAACGTCTGCTCAATGGCACCGATCAGCTTCATGACCAGCAGAGAGTGGCCACCGATGTCAAAGAAGCTGTCGTGGACACCGATGCGCTCGAGGCTGAGCAAGGCTCGCCAAAGCTCGTGGACGCGGCGCTCGTAGTCGCTCGCCGGAGCGACGTAGCTGGCCGCGCGCAGGTCTTCCGCTTCTGGCGGCGGCAGCGCGTGGCGATCAACCTTGCCGTTGGCGCCAAGTGGCATCCGTTCAAGCAGAACGAACGCAGCCGGACACATGTAGCCGGGCAGAGCTTCCTTCAGGTGAATGCGCAGCGATGAGGTCAGCCGGTTCTTCCACGCGATCCGGTCGTCCTCGGTTTCGGGTTCAAGCCACTGCTCGGGGACGAGATGGGCAAGCAGGCGACGTGCGCCGGATGGATCCAGGGGTGCGGTGACCACGACCTCACGCACGAGATCATGCTCGGCGATCCGCGCCTGCACCTCTGCCAGCTCGACGCGATAACCGCGAATCTTGACCTGCGTGTCGTCGCGGCCGACGAACCCGAGCTGGCCGTCATTCCGCCAGCGCACCCGATCACCGGTGCGGTAAAAGATCTTTTCGCCGTCCTGCGCAAGGAGTCCGGCGACAAATCGCTCAGCCGTCTGCGCAGGCGCGCCGAGATAGCCGCGGCTCACGCCGGCACCGCCGATGTACAGCTCGCCGGTTGCGCCGATCGGGCAAAGCGCACCCGACGCCGACAGCACGCGACACAAGGTCCCCGGCAACGGTCGCCCGATCGGCAGTGCGTCCATGCCATCCGGGGCATCACAGTCGTACACGGTCGACCAGACCGTGGTCTCGGTGGGGCCGTACTCGTTGCTGAGACGCACACCGGGGAAGCGTGCCAAGTGCCGACGCACCGTCGGCATGTCAATCGTCTCGCCACCAACAATCACGGTATCGCCGTGGAACGAGAAGCTGGGCGCATCCAGCAGCTGCCGATAGGCCGCCGCAGGAATCGCGACGCAGCTGATCCGCCTGTCGACGAGCTCGCGCCCGAGCGCCGCGGCGTCAGTCAATCCGGAACTCGGGAAGTGCAGCGTGCCACCACCGGCCAGCGTCCACAGCAGGCTGCCGCAGCCGAAGTCGAAGGCCAACGAGACCATCAGAAGATAGGCCCGCGGTGCGCCGCGGTAGTGGCGCAATCGTGCCCGCGTCGAATAGGTGATCTGGGCGTGCTCGACCATCACGCCTTTCGGCCGCCCGGTCGATCCGGAGGTGTAGATCACGTAGGCCAGATGCCGCGGACCCAATCCGATCGACGATGGAGCGATGTTGTCGTCGCGCTGTTCCTGCAGACGCGCCGCAAGCGCCTCGGAATCCACGTGGAGCGTCATGCAGGCATCGAATGACATTGACTCCAGCAGGTGCTTTTGCGTCAGCAGTAGCCGCGCTCCGCTGTCGTGCAGAATTTCGGCGATTCGTTCCAGAGGTTGGCTTGGATCGACGGGCAGGTAGGCCCCGCCAGCCTTGAGCACCGCCAGCAAGCCGATCACGGCGTCCATCGAAGGCTCGCAACAGACCGCGACAGGCGCTTCTGGTCGCACCCCGACCGAGCTCAGATAGCGGGCGAGCCGATTGGCGCGCACGTTGAGTTCGCCATAACTCAGCGTCGCATCGTCCTGCACCAGCGCCAGCGCATCCGGTGAGCGTGCCGCCTGCTGTTCGATCAGCGTGTGCATGCAGCACGGCTGTTCACCATCGCCGCAAGTGCCACCCCAGCTACTCATGAGCAGGTCGCGTTCAACGTCCGCGAGCATGGGAACTCGCATCACGCTGATCTCGGGCGCAGAGATCAGCTCGCGCAGCAACACGAGGAAATTCTCCGACAGCCGATGGATGCTTTCCTCGTGCCAGAGCGCGGTGTCAAAGGTCCAGTTCAGCAGCAGGGCGGTCTTGAACTCGGCAATGTTGAGCTCGAGGTCGAGTCGGGTGACTTCGCCGACGCTGTCCATCGCTTCGAGTCGCAAACCGGGCAGTGAAAACGTGCTGTCGTCTTGGTTCTGCAGGGCGATCTTCAGCTGGAACACCGGGCTGTAGGCCAGGCTGCGTTCCGGATTCAGCTCCTCCACCAGCAAGTCATACGGGACATGCTGGTGGGTGTAGGCGTCAAGAATCATTCGCCGATTCCGCGCCAGAAGCTCGACAAAACTCGGCGCACCGTTCAAATCACTCCGAAGCACCAGAGTGTTCAGAAAGCAGCCGATCAGCGACTCTGTCTCACGGTGTGCCCGTCCGGAGATCGGCGTTCCGATGACGATGTCGGTCTCGCCGCTGTAGCGCGCAATCAGGACCGAAAGCACTGACTGCATCAGCATGAACAAGGTCACGTCCTGTGCACTGCACAGCTCGCGAACTCGCTGCAGCAGGTCGCCGTCGATGCGCTGATGCCGGCTTTGCGCCGGCGCCCTGCCCTGCTGCCCCGGGCGCGGCTTGTCGAGCGGCAGGCAGTGCATCAGCGGGATGCCATCCAATTGGCGCTTCCAGTAGCCAAGATCGTGCTGCAGGCGATGTCCCTGCAGCCATTCGCGCTGCCACGCCGCAAAGTCGGCGTATTGGATCGGCAGCGGATCGAGCGGCGACGTCCGGCCATCCACGAAGGCGCCATACAGCGTCGCGAACTCGTGCACCAAGATGCCCATCGAGACGCCGTCCGAGGCAATGTGGTGCATGTTGAACAGCACCACATGATGGAGATCGTCCAGCGCAAGCAATTTCACGCGAATCGACGGATCCCGCTGAAGATCGAACGGTGTGCGCGCATCGATCAGCGCCAGTCGCCGCACCTCACCCTCGCGTTGAGCGAGGTCGATGGATGTCAGATCGACCACTTCAAACGGAACCCCGGAGTCGCATGCGACGATCTGACGCGGCTGGCCGTCGACCTCGATGTAGCGGGTTCGCAGCACCTCGTGTCGTTGTGCGATCTGCGCGACGGCATGTTCAAAGGCATCCCGGTGAAGGTCGCCGTGCAGCGCGAACACCGCCGGCAGGTTGTACTGCGCGCTGCTGCCTTCGAGCCGATCGACAAACCACAAGCGCTGCTGCGCATAGGACAAGGGCAGCGGCTGCGACCGATCGACGGGCATGATCGGCGACAGCAGAGCAGCGTCCGAGGCGTTGCCTTCGACTAGCTCGGCAAGCTCGGCAAGCGTCGACTTCTCGAACAGCAGGCGCAGCGGAATCTCGACCCCGAACTCGTCCCGAATCTGGCTGGTCAGCTTCATCGCCAGCAGCGAGTGGCCGCCAAGCGCGAAGAAGTTCTCGTCGAGACCGACTCGATCTACACCGAGCACTGATTGCCAAACCATCGCGAGGCGCTGCTCGACTACGCTTTGCGGGGGGCGATAATCGTTACGTCGCCAATCACCCTCGCGCGGCATCGGCAGGACTTCGTAGTCGATCTTTCCGTTCGGTGTCAGCGGAATTCGATCGACCACGATCAGCACCGAGGGCTGCATGTAGTCGGGCAGCGCAGAGGCCAGCGCCTGTTCGCAGGAACGCGTCAGCGCAGTGCGGCGACGTTCGTACTCGTCATCATCGATCGGCGCCGTTGGTACCAGATAGGCAACCAGCCGCGGATCGCCCGCAGCATCGATCGCACGAACGACCGCTGCTCGGATTTCCGGCAGTCCGCTCAGAACGGCCTCGATCTCGCCGAGTTCAACGCGGAATCCTCGCAGCTTGATCTGATTGTCGAGCCGGCCGATGAACTCGATCCGGCCGTCAGCCAGCCGCCGCGCGCGATCACCGCTGCGGTACAGCTTCGCCTGCGGCCTAGCACCGATCCGATCAGCGACAAAACGCTCAGACGTAAGTTCGGGCTTGCCGAGATAGCCGCGAGCAAGACCGATGCCGCCAATGTACAGCTCGCCGACCACGCCGATCGGAAGAAGCTCGCCGCAGGCGCCCAGCACATGACAGCTGACGTTCGCCAGCGGACGACCAATCGTGATCGGCTCACCCGCCGCCTCAATGCGCTGCCAGGTCGCGCAGACGGTGGCTTCGGTGGGGCCGTAGGCGTTGTAGAGCAAAAGCTGCGGGGCGCTCTCCAGCAAGTTCCCGACCAGTGCACGATCCAGCGCTTCGCCCGCCGTGACCAGCACACGCAGGCCAGCCAAGGCATCGGCATCCAGCATGCGGACATAGCTCGGCGGCAGGGTGGCGACCGTGATCCGATCACGGGCCAGCAACTGCCGCATCCGCGCGCCGTCGGTGCGGGCGTCTTCATCGGCCAGCACCAGCGTCGCACCTGCGGTCAACGCCATGATCCATTCCCAGGTGGCCGCATCGAAGCTGCAGGAAGCGAACTGCAACACCCGATCCTCGGCGCCGAGGTGAAACTCTGCGCGCATCGCCTCTGCCAGGTTGACTGCGCCGAGGTGTTCGAGGCAAACCCCCTTCGGCTTGCCGGTCGAACCCGATGTATAGATCACGTACGCAAGCGAGTCGGCACGCAGCCCGATTTCGCTGCAGTCCAGGTTCTGTTCGGGCTGCCGCGCGAGCAGCTGCTGCAACCGCGGTTGGTCGAGCGCCAACGCGGTGAGCTGGTGATCGCCCAGCGCGGCGAGAAGATTCTCTTGGGTGATGACGAAACGAATGCCGGAATCGACCAGCATGTACTCGACGCGTTCGGACGGGTACTCGGGATCTAGTGGAACGTAGGCGCCCCCGGCCTTCAGCACCGCGAGCAGCGCCACCACAAGCTCGATCGAGCGCTCCAGGTACACACCGACCGGTTGTTCCGGCCGTACCCCCTGTGCGCTCAGGAAGTGGGCCAGTCGGTTGGCTCGAGCGTTCAGTTCGCCGTAGCTGATCTGTGCACCGTTGTGCAGCAGAGCGATCACCTGCGGCGCGATCGCGGCCTGCTGCTCGAACAGTTCGTGGATGCATCGCGCGGTCGCAAGCTCGAATCCATCGCTGCGATCGTCGGCGGCGACCAACAGACGTCTTTCGTCCTCACCTAGCAGGGGCAACTCGGCAATGCTGCGTTCCGCATCGGTGGCGACGCCGCTCAGCAGATTCTCGAAATGGCCGGCCATGCGAGCGATCGTTGCGGAATCGAATATCGCTGCATCGTAAATCCAGTGCATTCGAAGACCCTGATCGTCCTCGAATACGTTCAGTTCCAAATCCAGCTTGGTGACGTCGACGTCACGCTCGATCGGCTGCAGATCCACCCCCGGCAAGGCCAGCAGCGGATACTCGTAGTTCTGCAGCGCCAACTTGATCTGACACAGCGGCGCATGACGCAGTTGGCGATCCGGGTTGAGCTGATCCACCAGCATCTCGAACGGCACGTGCTGATGCGCATACGCTTCCAGAATGTCGTGCTTGCTGCGCGTCAGCAGGTCGACAAACCGCGGGTTGTTCGA
>NZ_JBILJQ010000116.1:0-9133 GCF_044377145.1 Aquimonas sp. | reverse complement strand
TGAAACAGCTTTGAGCTTGAGTAGCGCCCCAGCCACGCCGCCCGCTGCGAGTGCGCCCAGGGCCAGTACCCCAACACCACCGCTGACGCTTTCCGACTCCGTGCGACCGGCAGCCCGCAGATGGCCGGCCCCCCAACTGACGGCGGCTTCCTGCGCCGCTGCAATCTGCTGTTCAAAGGCGGCACCCACGGCTGTACGGCCTGCGTAGAGCACGGGGCCTGCTGCGACCTCGGCGGCAATGAGGCTGTACTTCAGCCACGGGCGGTCTTCGACCTCTTGTCCCACGATGGTCGCCACCTCACCCGTGCCTACCACCAACGAGTCGAGGTTGAAGTGACCCAGCCAGGGCTTCGGTGCAGCGACGGCCGCTGAAGTTGACGTGGCTGCGTTACTTCGCAGCACACCAAAGCTCTGTTGCAGGGCTCCGATCTGGACGACGCCAGACCTCTGTTGAAAGCCGATCTCGAGCACCGAGATGGCGTCTGCGCGCTTCTCCCCTGCGAGGTCCGCGAAGTGCTCCAGGTACTCGCGTCCTAGGGCGACGCTGCCCCGGAGGCTCGGGTCGGACGATTGCGCGTTCGTTGCCCAGCGGCTGACAAAATCAAGGACCTCGGTGCCGGAGCGATCGCTCTTTAGTCCGGCCAACATGCGATCGAGGGTGCCGTGCAAAGACTCAGGAACCAGCGCCTTGGCTTGAGCCGCAAGCGCCGCATCAGCGCGCCGCGAGTGCTCCCCGGTCGCCGCATTGGCCAGCGCGTTGCCAAACGCATCCACGGCCACCTGGCCGTAGTCCACGCGCTGATCCATGCCCGCGGCCCGGCGCGTGTGGATGCCGACGATCCCACCGACGGCGCCGCCCAGCAGGTCCTGCCCGAACTGGCCGCCCACGGTGGTGGTGTCGATTTGCAGGGCCCTGCCCAGGCGGCCGGTGACGCTGCTGGAGATACTGGCCGTGACCGCATTGGCCGCCAGGCTGCGCCAGCTGAAGCTGCTGTCCAGCCCGGCCAGGCGCGCGCCGGCGTGGTCGGTGAGGGTCTTGACGGACGCGGAGGCCGCTGCGCCTCGCCAGTCGCCGGACTTGAGCACGGTGCCCAGGCTGCCGGAGACCTTGGAAAGCGCCGCTCCCGCCCCCGCCGTAAGGCCCGCAGTCAAACCAGCGCCCACCGCCTGGCGCAGGCTGAAGCTGTCGGTGACACCGAGGGCTTTGCCAACCAGCTGACTGGCGACGCTGCCGGCAACGCCACCCACGGTAGCGGCGATGGCGGAAGTCGCTGAGAGTCCGGCTGTGGCAGCAAAGCTGCCGGATATCGCACTGAGGCCTGTACCGCCTGCAAGAGCGGCAGTGCCTGTAGCCGCGGTCGCTCCGCCTGCGGTGGCATATGCCCCCATCGCCCCCGCCGCCGCTCCCGCGGTGTAAATCGTCACCACCACCGCCACCACGATCATCACGATCTGCAGCGGGTTGCAGCTGGCCTTGGGTGCGGGTGGGATGTAGCCGACGGCTGGCAGCTCAATGCCCGCGGCTTCACCGGCGTTGTACGGCCTGAACGTGCCCGCGCTGTTGGTCTGGGTGATCCGCTGCGGCACCTCCAGGCTGCTGCCCGGTGTCAAAGGCGCTTCGCCCTGCAAACCGTTGGCGGAAGCCAGCACAAACCACAGCGAGTCATCGCCGTACACGCGCTGGGCAATCGAGCGGAGCGTTTCCCCGGCATACACGACGGTGCGGCTCGTACCATTGTCACCGGAGCTGAAACCGGTGTGGCGGCCGGTAATGCGCACGGTTCCGTCCGAATAGATCTGGGCTACCTGTTGACCCGCAGCGTACGCAAACTGCGTGCGCGTGAAAGCGCCCATGGAACCGTTGCTCTGTCGATCTGCTTGCGCCCGGGCAATGATCTGCCCATTTGCATTCAATCCAAGCTGGGTCCGGACATCCACACTCAATGCACTGCCCCGCTCTTCAATCGAGCCAATCCGCCGCCCTTGATTGTCAAGCGTATGCGTGGTCCGGCTGCTGTTGTTCTGCGAGAACTGACCCGTCGAATTGGGGACCCAGAGCGTACCAGTTACCCCCTTCTCCACCCAGCCGTCCCAACCCTCATAGGTCATGGTGAATTGAGTAAACTTCGCCCCCGGGAGCTGAGGCCGATCGACACCGCTCCAACTCAAGAAGCCCTTCAGTCTACCGCCGGCGTCATATCCGACGCCATTGGTGATGCTTGGGTTGCTGAATGATGAGCTGTATTGCGTTGACGATCGGTGGTATGAGTACCGCCCTGCATCGCTGATCAGGATATCGGTATTCTTGTGGGCATCCTGCACCACGGTGTTACCCTGTAACGCACTGTACTCCACGAGCCAAGCCTCCGGCCCTCCCTGCGGAGTGCCGCCATTGCCATCCCCGAATAGCTGGCGATCGTAACGTGACTCGTTGGTGATGCGCCCATCCAGATCGTATTCAAATCTCTGGGTCGCTCTCGCCAGTCCCCGCAAGCTTACAATAATCGGATCAAGTGGGTTCCACTGCACCTCTTCCTGCACGAAGAACTCATCGACTCTGAGAAGGCGGCCCGCAGAATCGTATGCGCGGCGCTCGGACTCTACGAGAATCAGGCTAGCGAGCTTGTCTGGAGCAATCACGCCCGCAGCGACGGAGTTTTCAAGATCCAAGGCAGCCGCGACCACAATTTGGGTGCTCCGCAACTGATTTCGTTCGTCGTAATGGAATCGACTCACCGAATACTTCGACGATTCTGGAGCTCCGGGGTTGTTGCGAACCGAGTACTGAATGTTCCCGCTCTTGTCGTAGGTGTAGAAAACACTGAAATCACGTCCACCCTCGGACTGGCCATTCAGCGCTCGGAGACTGATGATCCCGTTGGACAGAAATCCGTTGGAAATGCGAACGCGGTTCTCCTTGTCATAGGTGAACCAGTAGGTTTGCACTGGGGGCTGAGATGTCGCCTTGATGGTCGGCGCTTGATCGATGAGCGAGTAGTTTTGGCCGGAGCCGCCCAGCGGGGTTGACGCGGGCGGCGAGTTGATCAAAACGGGTTCGACATCGCCAGCATCCAACAGGGCGCCATCGATGATTGAACTGCCTCTGTCCTCCAGATTCACCGTGATCTGGAAGTCATGAGCGGCAGAATTGTACGCACCGTCTGTGGCCCGCAGCTTATAGGAGAGCATGCGGGCCCCGCCGCTTTCGAAAGAGCCCGTGAGAAGGAGCCCGTTGCCGGAATCCGTGACCAGAATATCGGTAATTCGATTGCTCGGAGACCCGAAATCGAAGATGTGATACTCCATCCGGTTACCTTCAAGGTCCAGAAATGGATTTGGAGAGATCGTATGGTGTTGATTCTGCCCGATTATCCAGCTGAATTCGCGCTTACGCTGACCAATCCAGCCTGGATTCGAGATCGGTGGATTATTCCCGACAGCCGGTTGAACGGTGATCTGGAAGCTCTTGGTAATGGATTGCCCATTCGCCGTTGCGGTCACGAGCACGTCGACAGGCTGTGTGGTGGTTTGGGTCGGAGTGCCTGAGATGACGCCATTATTCCAGCTCAAACCGGCGGGAAGTGAAGAGGCCCAATCCAAAGTGACCTGCACCACGCCGATTGGGGTGAAGGCGGACGCAACATTGAGTGGCCCGAAGGCCTGACCCACCGTCGCCAGCTGATTGGAAATGGGCCAGGTGTACTGTGGGCCTGCATCGCCCACATTGACCACCAGTTCGACCTGGTGGCTCGCGGACGCGAGAATACCCAAGCTGTCAGTTGCAGAAATCATGACCCGGTATTGCCCGACGGCAGTGTTTGGGTCGACTTGGAGCTGCCCAGTGGTTTGGTTGATGATGAACCCTGCGGGCGGGTTGATCAGCGAGTAGCTTCGCGCTGGATTGCCCGCAGGGGCTTGAAGGGTCCCGAAGTACTGGCTCGCAGCGTGGGAGAAACCCCGATCAATCGAGGCCACGGGATTGAGCTGCGTCAGCGTGGGCCCAAACAGTATGTTCGAGCCGAGCGTACCCAGGCTGATGTGTATGTCGTACTCAGCGCTGTTGTAAGCACCTGACTGATCACGCACTCGGACACTGGCGTAACGTGCATGCGATTCTCCCTGATCGGCTTTTTGGTAAGTGAGAGCGAATCCTCCATTGGAGAGCTGCTGAATTGTGTCGAAGCCCGACGTCCGTGATCGGTCGAACTCGTAAGTCAACGAGCTGCCTTCAGGGTCGCTGAAAAAGTGGAAGTTGGCCGTGACCGTGGCGATCGGGTCTGGGCTGTTGGGATTTCCGCGGTACTCCTCCGAGTACACAATCTGAGCGGGTACGCCAGTTCTAGGGACTGGAGCCTGGTTTGAGGCGGCATTGACGACAACCGCAACCGGCATCCGGATGACCGTGGCCCCTCCGTCCAGTGTCGCCTTGACGTTGACTACATATGTGCCAGCGCTGCGCGGACGTACCTGCAAGACGTCGTAGGCACCCACAGGCGGGTTAGGCGGGTTGGCGGTGATCTCTCGGTACTTGAAACTGGCGCCCACATTCAGATTCGGGTAGGGCTCGAATTCGAATTTCCAACGCGCCGGGTCCTGTGGGATCGCTCCTTGAAGGAGGTTGAACTGGCGAATCTGTCCCTGCTGCATTTCTATAGGACCGAGCTGTGTCAGCCCTACCGTCGAGTTGGACGCTGTGAGCTGGAAAGTTTCGGTTTTCGACAGCCCAGAGGGATCTCGAACGGTTACCGAAATACTGTATTGACCCGCTGCGGTTGGCTGCAGGAGCATCCGGCTTCCGTCCATGGTCACACCCGCCTGAGCCGGTGCTGCAAAGGTGTAGCTGAGAGCCTGTCCTTCCGGATCCTCGAAGAACTGATTCAAATCGATCGGCCCAGAGCTTTGGCCGACGGTAACGCTACGCGCTGGTAGAGCCGTGTATCCATCTATGAATCGTGGAGCCTGGTTGCTTGCTCTGATCTGCAGCGCAAAGTCCACTTGAGTTGCCAGGCCGCTGAAGGGGTCGTCTGCGTACAGGCGAACGACGAGTGTTTGGTCCGCATTGACTGGGGGCGCGCTCCCACTGAAGCGCGCGATGTACCGGCCACTTCCAGCCGCACCGGCTTCAGTGGTCAGTACCAGCCAATTTGGCAGACTGTTCACATTTGTTCCGTTGACGATTCCGGCTCGAAAGCTGATGGCATCTCGATCCGGGTCGGTGGCGCCGATCTGGAAGTTGAACCCTGCGTTACCGCCGACCACTTGCGGGTTGGTCGCATTCGGGTCGAAAACGGGCTGGCTGTTGGCGCTGTTCACGGTCAGCGTGTAGGTCGCCCGCGTTTCCTGGGCGCTTCCGGGGTCGCCGGCCTCTCGCGCATACACACGCAGCTCGTAGCTGCTGTTGGCTGCGGTCGGGGCGAGGCCGGAGAAACGTGCCACCGGACCGCCACTGGGGCCCGTGGCGGTGCTGAAATTCAGCCACTGCGCAGAGGGGTTCAAGGGCGCGGGCAGGGCGATTTCCTGTCCGTTGACGAATAGCGCCGCGCGGTAGGCCACCGCACCACCTTCGGGGTCCTCGGCGGCAATGTCGAAGCTGAAGCTTTGCCCACGTCGAAGGGCTGCAGGGTTCTGGCCTGGCAGGAAACTCGGCGGTTCGTTGCCCTGCCCCGCGGTGATGCTTCTGCGGTTGCCGACAGCATCGTAGGTGTAGGTCAGGTCGAGAATCGAGCGGCTTTGAACCAGGTCGCTCTGCTTGACCGTTTCGATGCGGCCGTTGGCGTCGTAGGTGATCCGTGTGCGCAGGTGTACGGCCGGCCCCCCGACGGCAGGAGTGTAGTTGATCTCCTGAGTCAGATTTCCAGCGGCATCGTACTGATACTCGGTCCAGTTCGAACCCTCGGTGACCTTCTTGACGAGACCGCTCTCGTAGTACTCGAGCTTTCGAACCACTGAGCTATCGATTCTGACCTCGTTGAGCAGGCCATTTGAATCGGTGTAGGTCTTGAGGCGATTGGACAGGTCGCGCTGACTCTCAAGGCGGCCCTGGGTGCCGTATTTCCAGGTTTGGGAAATGCCCAGTCCGTCGTAGGTTTCGCGGACCTTGCGACCCATCTCGTCATACTGGTAGGACATCTCAACGCCCATCGCCGTGCGACTGACCGTGACCTGACCGCGGCTGTTGTAGGCGAAGCGCTGGGTCGCATTCATGCCGTCGGTGACGGCCAGCCGGTGGCCGTCCTGGTTCAGCACGTAACGCTGCTGCATGCTCTGCTGATAGGCCGTACTGTTCGGAATCTGGGTGTAGTCACCCATTTCGGTGAGTCGCCCGCGATCGTCGTAGTTTCGGTAGAGCACCTGACCACGGCTGCCGTCCGCGGGGCGCTCTATGTATTTCTCTTCGCCAAGGCTGTTGTAGGCATAGCGCGTCACCGCGCCTTCGCCATCGGTGGTGCTTTGCAGATCGCCGTTTGCCGCGTAGTAGGAGTAGCGGAACACTCCGTTTGCGTCCTTGGTCCACGCGAGGCGGCCATGGATGTCGTAGGAGTACTCGCTGACCGGGCGGTGGCCGGGTGTCGCCTGCCCGTTTTCACCTACGACAGTGACTGCGGCCTTCTCCTCGCGGGAGATCAGATTTAGCGTGTTGTACTGATAATCGGTTCGATTGTTTCGCGCGTCGGTAATGGAGAGAACATTGCCCCAGCGGTCGAAAACACGAGTGACCACGGGGAGCGCGGTCGTTTTGTCGTCGGTGTTTCTGGGCGATGTGCTTTGAATCGCACGCCCCAGCCGATCGGTGGCGTCAATGTAGATGGCTTCGCCGCCGAATGACGCACGCTTCTCACGCACCTTGTGGCCGCCCAGGTTGTAGCCGTGGTCGCGGTCGAGCCCCTGTTCATTGTCGTTGCTTACGCGAAGTCTGCCGGCCTGGTCATAGCCGTAGGTTCGGTCATCAACGAATGCCGTACCAAGACCATTGGTGATTTTTCGAGTCGCGACCTCGCCAAACGCGGTGTACTCAATCTCTGCTTTGTTGTCTCGGTAGTACTCTACGTAGTCGCCCTCCTTATTCAACTTCCAACGGACCGTTTCTGTTTTGGTTTGCCGCCCTACATCGTCGTAGCTGTAGCTGTTGACAATCCGGTCGAGCTGGTTGGCTTCCGCTCCCCCCATGGCGAGGTCGTGGTTGATCTTGAGCTCGCTGACTTCCTCTTGCACATTGTCGGCGGCGTCGTAGTAGCGCCAGCTGATCTTGCGACTGTTTGCCTGCAGGCCTTCCTGGGTCCACACCAGACGCCCCTGCAGATCGTAGCGACTGCGGGTTTCGCGAGCGTCCACGGGGGTGACCAGAGCATCCCCGGCGCCTCGGGTATAGCCTGCGCGAACAACGCGCGTGGCGTTTCCGAATGCGTCGTAGGCGAAATTGGTTGCAGCGATGCGCTCGGCGTAGTGGTTGCCGTCGAGATTCACAGCCCCATTGGTCAAATCGCCCTGGAAGACGAGGCGCGCGGGATCGCGTAGCTCAATCAGCCGACCCAATGCATCGTAGTTGCGTACGCTGACGGGAGCATTTAGCGGTCCATATGCCTGCGTCTCCGTCTTGATTCGGCCCTCTCTATCAAATGTGTAGTGGGTCGTGTTTGGCACGAATCCCGCGCTTGATTCCACGCGTCGGGTCTCGTGTGTGAGTCTGCCAAGGCTGTCATAGGTGTAGGTGGTTACTCGATTCGCGCCGACACTCGCGTTGGGCGCGTTCGGTGCGGGCGGGATTGCAATGATGTTGAGGTCAATGCTGGCGTCGAGTTGTAGCGCGTACTGGATCTCGGTCTGCACTCTGCCTTGTGCGTCGTACTCCCACGCGGTGACATAGCGTTCGGCATCCACGGTTCGGATGCGGCGGCCCGCGTCGTCGTACCAGTGGAAGGTTTCAGCCCAGCGCGCAGTGGGGGCGCGTTCAAGTACAACGGCTTCCTTGATCAGTCGGCCGTAGGCGTCGTAGGTGAAGCTGGTTTCGGGCTGCCCAGTGCGCAGGACACCTGAAGTGTCGTAGTACTCCACGGCGGATTGCTTGGCCGAGGTTTTGCGGCCCAGGCGGTCGTACTGGTATTCGATCTTTCGGTCCCGCGCGGAGTCCACAATGAGCGCAACCTGGGCGTTGACCGTTGCCAGGCCCAAGGGTGCGCCGTCAGCGGGTATGGCAGTCTGTGCAATCGGGTTGGCGTAGCGGACAACACTGGCCTGCTCGCCGTAGGCGGTGTAGGTGTAAGCAGTGACGAAGCGCTCCTGGTCGACTTCGTAATTCAGACGACCCTGGGCGTCGTAGATCTTGTAGGAGTAGAAGCCGCGCACGTCCTGCTGGACGACAGCACGGCCGAGCGCGTCGTAGGTCACCGTCAGGGTCGGCAGCGCAGCGTTTTGATCAACGATCAGCTCGCGTCCATCGCTGTCGAGCCGGCCTGCGTTCGGGAAGCGGGTCTGGATCTGCAGGCCACGGGCGTCGTAGACGTAGTCGGTGGTACGGGTGCGGAAGGTGGCGTCGGGCAGACTGTCGCGGTTTTCGTCCTCGACGCGGCGCACCACATTGCCCAAGGCGTCGTAATAGGTGCGGGTGTAGATCGGGCGAGTCAGGAGGCTTTCGACGCCATTGACGTCGATGAAGCTGACGCTTACCTCGGGGCTGCGCTCGCGGGTACGGCGCCCTGCCGCATCCGTTTCGTAGGTCCAGCGATGACCCTCTTTGTTGGTGTACGCGGACAGACTGCCAGCGGCGTTGTACTCGAAGCGTTCTGTCGATTCGAGCGCGTCAATGGCGGTTTGAAGTCGTCCGGCGGCGTCGTATTCCTTGCGGGTGATCGCGGCCGTCTTCCCACCCAGGGCAGCGCTGATCTCGGTCGCGGTGAGGCTTGGCAACGCAAACTCGTCGCGGTAGACGTGTGACGAGGCGACGCGACCGGCGCCGTCGTAGCGCTGCTCGGTGATCGCGTAGTACTGGGTGCCGCTGCGGTAGTCGGTTTCGGAACGCGTCAACCCCTTTGAGACAGCCTGTTCACCAGATAGCTGTCATTCGTTCTCCTGAGTGGCGGATTCGCTCATGCTTGCGATCTCGTTGCTTCCGAGTTCACTGGGCAGGGTCACGATG
>NZ_JBILJQ010000060.1:0-33788 GCF_044377145.1 Aquimonas sp. | reverse complement strand
GGGCCGCCTACGTGGCGCCACGCACGGCCATCGAAGAAGCTCTGTGCGCGCTGTGGCAGGACGTGCTCGGTCTTGAGCGGGTCGGCATCCACGACAACTTCTTTGATCTCGGTGGGCACTCGCTGCTGCTGGTGCAGCTGTACGCCGGCATGCGCCGCCACGGCTGGTCTGTGACCTTGAACGACCTGTTCGGGATGCAGACAATTGCCGCGCTTGGTGAGCATCTGCAAACCGCCTTGGAAGCCGTGCCCATCGACTCCTGTCTTGTGCGAATGAATACGGCAGCTGCAGCACCGAAACTGTTCTGCATTCATTCTGGAAGTGGCTCGGTAGGTTGCTACGCCGAGCTGGCGCAACAGCTCGAACCCGTGGCGGAGCTGTACGGGCTGCAAAACCCAGACTTGCTGGACGACATCCGCACGCCGAGCTACGGGGCTCTAGCCGAACGCTTCGTGTCCTCGATCCGATCGACCCAGCCCAGTGGCCCGTACCGCTTGCTTGGCTATTCGCTCGGCGGAAAGCTCGCCTACGAGGTGGCGGCTCGGCTGCAGGCAGAAGGTGAATCGATCGACTATCTCGGCATTATCGACACGCCGCCCGTGCTCGAGCCGGACGCTTCGAATGATCCTTGGTACGCCAACATTCGCCTGTTCCACGGCGAATCGATGAATGTTGATTGGCACGCCATCGGCGAGCTGGGCCGCGAAGCCGGCATCGCGCGACTGGCGGACATCGCGGCCGCCAAGGGGCTGATCCCGGTGGGAATCGATACAACGGCTGCGCGCTACCTGCAGTATCTGTGCACGATCGCGTCGGCGCGTCTCGGCTACGCATCGCCGCGAGCGCATCTTGACCTAGACCTGTTTCGTACGGTTGGTGACGCATCGCCGAGGACCGACCCGAACCCCTTGAAGGAACACCTCGACTACGGCTGGTCGCAGGTGACAACGGGGCACGTCGACGTCATCCACGTGGGTGGAAGTCACCAAAGCGCAATTCGAATGCCGCACGTGCTCGGGCTCGCCGCAAGCCTGCGGTCTCGGATGAATCCGGAGACTGCCATCGTGCATTCGAACAAGGGTGAAGACTGTCTGGAGGGTCATCGTGCTGCGATCGATTGAACGTTGGGCGGAAGGGTGGTCGATGGGTTTACCGATGAGACTGAGTCACTGCGACGAACGACCGGAACGGCTGGGAGCACTCCGATGATTGCTTCGCTGCTACGACGAAATCGTGGCTGGCTGTTGATGACGACCGTAGCCAGTGCTGTTGCCGGCTTGATGAACATGTGGCTGGTCAAGCTGGCCACCGACTATGCCGTCGGCATCGAGGATCCGGTTGCCGCGATCGGCAGGTACGCAATCGCGCTGGGCCTCATGTTCGGTATCGGCATGACCTTTCAGCAGATCATGTCGGCGCTTAGCGGACGGATCTTTTACCAGGCGCGCAAGGAGCTCACGGCCCGAGTTTCGGCGCTGACCTACCAGGGCATCGAGCGGATCGGCCGGCACCGAGTGTTCACTTCGCTGACCCACGACCTTGGAGATCTGAATCAGTTAGTGACGCTGGTCCCAAGCTATGTCTTCAACGCAACGGTGACCCTGGCTTGCCTCCTCTACCTGTCGACGATCTCGCCAAAGCTGTTTGCTATCGTGCTGCTGTTCCTGACGTTCGGGCTGTCGACATCCAGGCGCTACATATTCCGCCATGGAGAGGCGCGCTTTCGCGAGCTTCGCAAGATCCAGGATCAGCTGTTTCTTTGCTATCAGGGCGTTGTCGATGGGCACAAAGAGCTTGCCCTGCACGGGGCGCGCAAGCAGCGCTTTCACCAGAACGAGCTCGACAGTGCCTCGGTCGACTACCGAGCCAAGTCGCTGCAAGCCGCGTTCTTCTGGAACCTCGCCAACAACTGGAACACGGCGGTTGTGTTCGCAGCGATCGGCGTCGTCATCTTCGCGTCGACGTTCCTGTTGCAGCTGCCCACCGCGAAGCTGTTGCCCTTCATCGTTGTCATTCTGTACGTCACCGGACCAATTTCTCAGCTGCTGAATGGTCTGCGCGTCATTGCCCGTGCGCAGGTGGCGATGGCGCGGCTACGCGATCTGGGTATCTTCGATGCCGAGCTTCCCTTGCAAACTGATGACCGGGAGCGCAACCAGCGCGCTCCGTTCGCAACGTTGGAGCTGCGCGGCGTTCGCTATGCGTACAAAGCCGAAAGCAAGGACGAAGAAGGCTTTGCTGTCGGTCCGATCGACCTGCGTATCGATCGCGGCGATCTGATCTACCTGGTGGGCGGCAACGGCAGCGGTAAAACCACCTGCGCGAGACTGATCGCGGGCCTGTATGCGCGGACCGAAGGCGACGTGCTGCTGAACGGTTGCGCGGTCGATGCCGAGCCGCCAAGCAGTTACCTCGAGTACTTTTCGGCGATCTTTGCGGACTATCATCTGTTCAGCGACCTGCTGCCGAAGACCGCGAACGGGGCCGATCCGAAAACTGTTGAAGCAATGCTTGAGCAGCTCCAACTCAGCGACAAAACCCAGGTCAACGCCAGCCGCATCGAGCATACGAAACTGTCTCAGGGACTGCGTAAGCGACTGGCGCTTCTCGCAGCCTGTTGTGACGACTCCGAGATCTATGTGTTCGACGAGTGGGCTGCCGAACAGGATCCGCCATTTCGCGACTACTTCTACCGGGAATTTCTGCCGGAGATGAAGCGCAAGGGAAAGACCGTGATCGTCGTGACCCATGACGACCGCTACTTCGAGTTGGCTGACAAGCTGATCAAGTTCGAGCGCGGACGGATTATCTGCCAAACGGATGACGCATCTCTGGGCCCAGAGGGCGACCTCCGGTGGGCAGCTGGCGAATCCCTGGTCGAAGTTGAAACGCGTCGTTGAGTGCCGCGCCGCCCACAACGAGCACACTAAGCACGGAGCACAGCACAATGTCGATCTGGTTCAGACAGCACCGCAGCCCCCGCCGCGCAAATCTACGGCTGTTCTGCTTTCCATATGCCGGCGGCAACGCCGGAGTATTCGATGGTTGGGAGACAGCGCTGCCTGATGGCGTCGAGATGTTTGCCGTGCAGGCCCCAGGCCGCGCCAACCGGTTCTGCGAGCCGCCGATCGCCGATCTCGCGTGCATGGTCGATGCCTTGCGGGCAGAGATCGCCCCCTTTCTCGACCTCCCGTGCGTGTTCTTCGGGCATAGCAACGGAGCACTGACCGCGTTCGCACTGGCGCGGGCGCTGCAGCTGTCTGACGTCCGCGCGGTGCAGCATCTGATCGTGTCGGCCAAGCGCGCACCCCATCTGATGCGCGATAGCCGGATGCTGCACACGTTGGCGGACGACGCACTGATCGCTGAGCTGCGCTCACTGGCTGCAACACCGGCCGTGCTGCTCGACAACCCTGATGCGATGGAGCTGTTCCTACCAATGCTGAGGGCAGATTTTGCGCTAGCGGAGCGCGGTGACCTCGGGCTGCAACCACAGGTGAGGGCGCGTTGCACACTGTTCCATGGTCGCTCAGACACCATCGAGGTCGAGGAGCTGCTGGCGTGGCGAGAGTACATCGACGGCCAAGTGGTGCTGCAGCAGTTTGACGGCGGCCACTTCTTTATCGACCAGCGTCGTGACGAAGTGCTGATGGCTGTTGCTGGCGTGCTGGAGCAGGAGCTGCAACGACTTACCTTGATGTCGACTGCGCGGACCTTGAGTGAGGTGGCGGCATGATTCCGCTTGGGCGTGGCGGCCAGTGGCTCGCGGTGCTGGGATTTCCGATCGCGCTGCTGGCTTGCATTCTGCTCGCGGGCCGAGTCGATCTGCCGAGTGACCAATCGACAGACGGTTACTCGACCGCGCGCGTGCTGGACAAGCTCGGAACAATTGCGGCGGTGCCGCATCCGATTGGCACGCCGGCCAATCACGCAGTTCGCGACTATCTGGTGGGGGAGCTGCGCGCGGCCGGGTTCGAAGTAGAGGTGCAGCGCGCCGAAGTAGTGTCCCGGCTGATCGACGGCACGTTGGCGGGCACGGTGGAAAACATCATTGGCGTTCGCAAGGGTTTGCGAGGCGGCGGCCATGCGCTGATGCTGGCGAGCCACTACGATGCCCACGGCCACTCGCCAGGCGCCGCCGATGCCGGCAGCGGTGTCGCCACGATTCTGCATGCTGTTGAAGCTCTCGCCGACGAGCCATTTCGCAACGACCTGATCGTGCTTTTCAGCGATGGCGAGGAAACTGGGTTGCTGGGTGCGCAGGCGTTCGTCGACCAACATCCGTTGGCGCAGCGCATAGGTGCGGCTTTGAACTTCGAAGCACGCGGAACCCGTGGTCCTGTGCTGATGTTTGAAACCAGCCCTGACAACGGCGAACTGGTCGGGCTGCTTGCTGATTCTGCACCGGCGGCGGTGGCCGACTCACTGTTTGACGAACTCTATCGGCTGATGCCGAACAGCACCGACATGTCGGTGTTCAAGCAAGCCGGGATCGCCGGGATGAACTTCGCCTTCGTGGAGGGCGCCGCCCACTACCACACGGCGGGCGACACGGTTGATCGCATCGCGCCGGCCACCCTTACCCACTATGGCAGCTATGCTGTGCCGCTGATACGCGAGCTCGGACAGCGCGAGCTACCGCTGCAGCGGACCGCAGATGTCGGCTTCTTCAATCTGACATCAGCCGAGCTGGTGCGCTATGAGACGTCACTCGGAATCTGGTTGTTGATCTCGGCGCTCGTACTGTTTTCACTGGTGATTTTGCAACGTCGAGCGGTGCTTGGTTACGGGCGCGCACTCATTGGCGGCGTGGGCTTCTGTCTGTTGCTGTCAATTGCCACAGCGCTGCTGGTGGCATTGGTCAACCAGCTGCTGTTGGGCTCGATCGGTCGGGTAGGCATCGCGGCTGCCTCCGATACGCTGTTGATTGCGCATGTGGCGCTCGCCGGGGCGGTGTTCGCTGCGCTGCATGCCTGGGTTCGAAAGGGCGTGCACGCATCCGGTATCGCAATCGCAGCCGTGTTGGCGGTTTGTACCGCAATCCTAGCCGACCTGCCGCTCCTGGTCGCCGCCGTGCTCGCTGGCATCGTGAGCCTGCTGAGCCTATTGCTTCGCCGGTCTCCTTCGACGATAGCCCTGTCGAGTGCCGCGATGCTCGTCTGGCTGATGGCGGCGGCGGCCATGGCGCTACTGCAGCCCACCACGATGCATGTGCTATTGCCGCCGCTGCTCGGTGCATTGCTGATCGCGCTCGCAGCAGCCCCGCTGGCCAGGCGTTTCGATGGCGCCGAAGCTGCTGCGGCAGCGGCTTCAGTGCTGCTGTCAGTCCTCTGGCTGGCGTACTACGTGCGCATGTTGCACATCGGCTTGGGTGCGGAAGCGCCGACGTTGGCGCTGTTACCGCTGACCTTGCTTCTGCCTTTGGGGGCGCCGATCCTGGAACGCGCCAAGCCGCTGGTCGTCGAGCTGACGGCGGTAGCTCACGGGCTCGTCGGCCTTGGCATCGTTGCCGCCATCGGAGTCGCCGCGAGCAACGGTCCGTTGCGCGACGCTGATGATCTGATCTACGTGCGCGACTTGGATAGCAGTGAGGCCTACTGGGCGAGTGGGCGGCGCTATCCGGATTCGCGTGCGCGCAGCGCGATCGGCTCGAATCCGCGCGAGCTTCCGATCGCAGATCTGTTTCCCACCCGCTCAGGAAGTTACTTCGTCGGCGCCGCGCCCCTCGATCCGGCGCCCGGCCCGCAGCTTCAGTTGCTATCCGACACGGTGGACTCAGGCGCACGACACCTGCAGTTTCGACTGAGGCCGGCCGCCGCCGGTAGCGAGGTGCAGCTTTTCGTTCGTCCCTCAAAGCCGATTCGATCGGCCCGCCTAGGCGGTCGAGAGATTGAAGTTCAGGACGGACGCAATGGTTGGTGGCGATGGCTGTACTTCGGCATGCCAGCCGAAGGCACCACGATCGCGCTCGAACTCGCGGCGGGGTCGAGCTACACGATTCGAGTGACCGAAGTACAGCGTGAGTGGCCGCTGCCCATGCAGCAAGCAGCGCCCCGCGGCGACGACGATGGCGTCAGTCATGGTTATGGCGACATGATGCTCACGACTCGAACGTTCGCCGATGCAGCAAGCGACATCACCCGGCAGTGAATCCGGGCGACGCGCTGCTGCATTCGGTGGTTCGAGGAGCTCGCTGTGCATCGCCGCACGTCGTCCTTCCGTTGTGCAGCCGCCCGGTCGTCGCAAAAACTCGCAGTGCCGAAGCACCGCAGCTACGACAACTAGATCTCAAGCAAGGAAACGCAAGAATGGACCGGAGCACCGAGCTGTACCTACGCGAGGACGTTTACTTCGAACCGCTGTTCAATCACTGGTTCGCTTGGCCCTACCTGATTCCGCCGGTGACCGCAGCGCGGCACATGGTCAACACCCATCGCCGCATCATGACCTCGTTCGTCAACAACTATCAGTTGCACATCATGGCGGTAAACGAGCCTGGCATGGCGGGTGCGGAGTTCCTCAATTGCACGCAAGAGCAGGTCGCCGATATTCGGCGGCTCATTGATGAGATCGATAGCCACCATGCAGACATGGTTGAGCTGTCGAACGCGGTCAAAGAGCTGGACGACATTCTGCGCGCGCACTCAAGCGGTGAAACCATCGAAAAGCTATACGAAAAAGTACCGTCGCCCTTAAAGGGCTACGTCGAAATCTTCATGGACATGTACCACAACGCCTCGTACCGCCTGCTCGAGGGGCTGCTGTATCGAAGCAAGTTCTACAAGCCTTCACTGCAGAGCGTTTCGTTCGGGATGTTGTCGAAAGTCAAGGAGCGACCGTTTGCGCTGAGCACGCCGCGGTTGCCGGACGAGAACCACCTGCAGTTCGACGCGCACTACAACGCGCCCGAACTCGACGAGCTCTTCAAGCTGCGCGACCGCCCGGCCGATGCGGCGACGATCGAGCGACTGTTCAAGCCCTATGCCCTGCGCGGCGGGCTCGACTACCAGGACATGTTTACCGCGGATGCCCCGCGCAAGCGGCATCAACCGGTGGCCACAGGTGTACGGGTGCAGTACATCGGCCATGCTGGCTTCATGGTTGAGACCAACGAAGTGACGTTGCTGGTCGACCCGGTGATCGCCAGCCGCGGCAGCGACAACTTCGACGATGTTCTGAGCTTCAGCGAACTGCCGCCGAAGATCGACTTCATCTGTTTGACCCACAACCATCAAGACCACGTTAGCTTCGAGACCCTGCTGCAGTTGCGTTACAAGACCGACACGATCGTAGTGCCGAAGAACAACGGCGGATCCCTCTCCGATCCTTCACTGCGAATGATGCTGCGGCAGTTCAACTTCCATGTTGTCGAAGTCGATGACATGGACGAGGTTCACATCGCCGGTGGACGCATCGTGAGCTTGCCGTTTCTTGGCGAGCACGGCGATCTGAACGTGCGCTCCAAGACCGCCTGGCTGGTCGAACTGCACGGCAAGAAGATCTTCTTTGGTGCGGACTCCTCGAATCTTGATCCGCATATGTACCGGCATATCCATGCGATCTCCGGTGACATAGATCTTCTGGCGATCGGAATGGAATGTGTCGGCGCACCGTACACATGGCTCTATGGCGCGCTGACCACCAAGCTCGTCACCAAGAAGATAAAGGACTCACGGCGTCTGAACGGTGCCGATTTCGAACAGGCTGCACATATGGTTGAGACCTTCAGACCAAAGCAGGTGTGCATCTACGCGCTCGGAATGGAGCCTTGGTACAACTACTTCATGGGCATCGAGTACAGCGACGATTCGAAGCAGATCACCGAATCGAAGAAGCTTCTCGACCTGTGCCTCGAGAGAGGCATTCCCGCCGAGCGCATGTACGCCTACCGACGCTTCGAACTGGTCTGAGCTGCCGCCACGCCTGACGCCGGTTAACGCCGGCGCATCCATCCTTTGGTGCGGCAGCGTGATGCCGCGCCCCCCTTGTAACGGAGTTCGCCTTGAGCAGTCTGGCCTTGTGTCATCTCGAAGATCTCGGATTGGTAGCCGATCGGCGACTGCTGCTGCCGGTTGACATCGCGGGAACGCGCGTCCTCGATTGGGCGGAGAGCAACGCCGGAGAAATCGATCGATTGCTGCAGGCGAACGGCGCGCTTTTGATCCGAGGGCTGAAGATCATGAGTAGTAAGGAGTTCGGGCAAGCGTTGTCGGCACTGTTTGGCGAGCCACTGCTCAACTATGCATTCCGCTCGACACCGCGCACCGAGCTGCGTGGCAACGTCTACACCGCCACCGAATACCACGCGGGAGAGACGATCCCGCAGCACAACGAGAACGCCTACTCGAACCAGTGGCCAATGCGGATCGGATTCCTGTGCATGGTCCCTTCGGATAACGGAGGTGCGACGCCCTTGGCCGATAGTCGTGAGGTGTATCAGCGAATCCCGGCGGCGGTGCGGCAGAAGTTTGAGGCGAAGGGCGTGATGTACGTACGCAACTACGGCGACATCGACCTGCCTTGGACCGAGGTTTTCCAGACCGAGGACCGCGATGAGGTCGAGCGCTATTGCTGCGCCAACCAGATCGAATGCGAGTGGCGCAGCAACGGGATGCTGCGCACGCGGCAAATCAATCCGGCCACTGCGATACATCCCGTGACCGGTGAGAGGGTCTGGTTCAACCAGGCGCATCTGTTCCATGTGAGTGCCCTGGCCGAAGAGGTGCGCGACAGCATTCTGGCGGCGGTGGGCGAAGAGGATATTCCGCGTAACGCGTCCTATGGTGATGGCACTCCGATCGAAGCAGAGGCGTTGCAGGCGATTCGCGAGGCATACGCGGCCGCGACCTTCGCGTTTCCTTGGCAGAGGGACGACCTGCTGCTCCTCGACAATATGCTCTACACGCACGGCCGACAGCCGTTCACCGGCGACCGCAAGGTGCTGGTCGGCATGGCGCGGGCAATGAGCTCGCACGCCATAGCCGAGTTGTTGGCCTGACGCCTCGTCAACGCTATGAGAGTACGAAGCCAATGATTCGAGATACTTCCGGCCAAGACCGCGATCTGCGCCGAGCACCTTCAGGTCACCGCCGACTCGGTTGGATCGCGTTGATCTTCATCGTGGTGATCGGGCTTGTCGTCGTCGCTGCGCCGGCGTTGTCGAGGCTATACAGCGCCGATGTCGCGATTTCTCGCGACAAGCTGCGTGTCGCGAGGGTCGAGCGCGGCGATCTGCTGCGCGACGTTGCGGTGCAGGGCAGCATCGTCGCGGCCAACAGCCCGACGCTGTACGCGCCTTCGGCAGGTGTGGTCACCGTAAAGGTAAAGGCCGGCGACGCGGTCGAGCGTGGCGATGTACTTGCGCTGATCGACAGTCCGGAACTGGAGAGCCGCCACGATCAGGAACGGGCCAAGGTTGACGAGCTGGAAATCGAGGTCGCGCGGCAGAGCATCCAGTCGCGCACGCTTGGGCTCGAAGCTCGGCAACGCGCTGATATGGCGCAAGTCGACTTGGAAGTTGCGGGTAGCAATCTATCCCGCGCGCAAGTCAGCGTCGATCGCGGGCTGATAAGCCGCGCTGAGTACGAGCAAGCGCTGGTCGTGGAGAAGAAGGCGGCATTGGTGCATCGACAGGCGGCGCGGAGTGCCGAGCTGGCCACAGAGACCCTGGCATTCGAGTTGAAGGTCAAGCAACTGCAACTTGATCGACAGCGCTTTCTGGCAGAAGAGCTGACCCGGCAGGTCGCAGAGCTCGCGATCCGGGCGCCCACCATCGGCATCGTTGGCAGTGTAAACGTGCGGGAAAACGACAGCGTTCTTGCCAACGCAGCGCTCGCGACAGTGATCGACCTCAGCGCTTTCGAGGTGCAGGCCGAGGTGCCTGAGGTCTATGTCGACGACCTCAGTACTGGAATGCAGGCAAGGATCCGCTTCAACGGCAACGACCACGCCGGCACGCTGATCGCGATTTCGCCGGAAGTCGTGGCCGGCAAGGTCGTTGCGCGAATCGCGTTCGACGAAGAGCCGCCTGCCGGCTTGCGGCAGAACCAGCGAGTGACGGCATCCATCATCGTCGAAAACAAACAGGACGTGCTGAAGGTCAGGCGCGGCGACTTCGTCGACAGCGGCGGCGGCCGCATTACCTATGTCGTCGAGGATGATCTTGCACTACGCATGCCGATTGAGATTGGCGCACGTGGCACCGGCGAGGTCGAGATCCTGTCGGGTCTTCGAGAGGGCCAAGAGATCGTCGTTTCGGGGCTTTCAGAACTGAACGGCGAAGACGCCGTCCACATCACCGATTGAAGGAGATTGCCATGCTGCAGCTGCGCAACCTGAGCAAGACGTACCGCACCAAGTTTGTCGAAACGGAGGCGCTCAAGGGGATCGACCTGGAGGTCGGAGAGGGCGAGTTCATCGCGGTCACCGGCCCCTCGGGCTCGGGCAAGACGACCTTGCTGAACATCATCGGCCTGCTCGAAGACTTTGAGGGCGGCGAGTGCCTGCTCGACGGCCAGAACGTCCGCGGCCTCGGCGATGTTGATCTCTCAAGGATCCGCAACCAGAAGATCGGTTTCATTTTCCAGAGCTTCAACTTGATCCAGGAGCTGGACCTGCAGGACAACATCGAAGTGCCCTTGCGCTATAGAGGAATGCCGACCGCCGAGCGACGCCGTCGGGTTGATCATGTACTCGATGTGGTGGGTCTGGCGAAGCGCCGGCGACACTTCCCTGCGCAGCTTTCGGGCGGCCAGCAGCAGCGTGTCGCGATTGCGCGCGCCTTGGCCGGCGGCCCACGTTACTTGCTCGCCGACGAGCCGACCGGAAATCTCGACACCGCGATGGCGGAGCAGATCATGGAAACTCTCGAACGAATCAACGCGGAAGGGACGACCATCATCATGGTCACCCACTCGCCGGAACTTGCTGCGCGCGCCCAGCGCAACATCCGCATCCTCGATGGTCGGGTGACCGACGACATTCGCTGCGAAGGCCTGCGTCCAACGCCGACCGTCGCACTAGCCTGAAGCGAGGAGCGCGCATGTTCGGCTACAACCTGAAACTGGCCTGGGCCAGCATCCGCCACCGCAAGGCGCTCGCTGCCCTGATGGTCGCTTTGATCTCGATCGGCGTCGGCGCGGTGATGACCATGGTGACGGTCGTCTACAACATGGGTTCCGACCCACTGCCAGGCAAGAGCGATCGGCTCTTTGTCGTGCAGCTCGACAACCAAGAGAACGACGGTGATCGCGCGATCGACCAGAATGATCTGCCGGAACGGCTGACTTGGCGAGACGCCGTGCACTTGCTCGACCAACGCGACGGTGCAGATGAAGTGGTTGCCTTGTTCAACACTCAATTTGCAATCGTGGCGGACACGACCGATGCGCGCCCACGGCATCTACAAGGTATCGCCACCAACGCCGCGTTCTTCCGTTTGTTCGAGGTGCCATTCCAGTACGGAGGTCCGTGGAGTGCAGAGGCCGACGCGTCCGGGACGCCGCAGATCGTGATCGATCGACAGCTCAACGAGCAGCTGTTCGGTGGTGAAAACAGCGTGGGTCGACGAGTGAGGCTAGGCAGCTTGTCGGCGACCATTACGGGCGTAATTGGAAACTGGACACCGAACACGCGCTTCTACGACAGTTCGATGAACCCAACCTTTCTGCATCAGGCGTTCGTGCCGCTTCAATTCGCGGTCGCCGCAAATCTGAGTCGTGCCGGCAATCCGATGTCGTGCTGGGAGCGCGACGAGGATCGGGAGGATGCCTTCAGCAAGGCCGATGTTGAAGGCTTGATGGCCTCAGAGTGCACCTTCGTCAATCTTTGGGTCGAGTTGGCAGATGCCGCTGCGATAGCAAGCTATCGTCAGTTTCTGCTGGACTACATCGCCGATCAACGTGAGTTCGGGCGCTTCCCGCGGGAGACGTTGAGCTTCGTCACTGGCCTAGGCGAGTGGATGGTGATCAACCGGGCTGTGCGTCCACAGTTCAAGATGTTCGTGGTGGTGGCCGCACTGTTCATGATCATCTGCCTAACCAACCTGGTTAGCATCGTGCTCGCCAAGCTGATGGGAAAGACTCGCGAAATCTGCGTGCGACGAGCGATGGGTGCGGACCGTATGACGCTATTCGTGCAGAACCTGATCGAGGTTGGCATCGTCGGAGCAGTCGGTGGCGTCTTGGCATTGGCGCTGTCGTATTTCGGCCTGGCCGCGATGCGCGCGTTGATGTCGTTGTCGATCGGCCGCACCTCGCCGATGTTCGATCGGGCATTTGAACTGGATCTTACGATGGCGCTGACCGCGATTGCGCTAGCGGTTGCCGGCGCGACGATTGCCGGCCTGTATCCGGTGTGGCGCGCTTGTCGCGCCTCGCCGGCCTTCAATCTGAAGACCGAATAGGGGAATCGGGATGGGAATCCCTCCGATGCTGCGCATGATGCGTCACCGCAAGTTGCTGACCGTCCTGTTGGCGGTGCAGATCGCGCTCACCTTTGCCGTGTTCAGCAACTCTCTGCTCGCCTGGGCGGAGTCGCGGAACTACGCAAACGTACCGAAGGGTTTCGACGAGCGTGACTTAATCTACGTTCTGCCACAGAGCTTCCAGGACAATTCTGATACCGGGTCGGTCGTTCACCATGACCTGCAGCTGCTGCGTGGGCTGTCGGGCGTAGTGGATGCCGCGCCCATGAACAATCTGCCGGCTTGGGGCTCGGCCGCCGCCGTCTATACATCCAACGACGACAAGGCTCGGGAGCTTCGTGTCAGCCTGTACGACACCGATGCGGCCGGTCCGAATGTCCTCGGCCTTCAGCTGACTGCGGGTCGGGCGATTCGGGCGGACGATGTCGTTTGGCGCGATAGCGCCGAAGCAGGGCGGGATCCGAGTGTCGTCATGATCAGCCAGTCACTGGCCGACGAGCTGTTCGGCGACGCACCCGCGGTCGACAAGTCGCTGTGGCTTGGCCGGAGCGGACAACTGGTACAGATCATCGGCGTGTATCGCGATGTGCTTGGCGTCACAGTCGAAAACCAACGACTGCGGACGATGAGCGTGATTCGTCCGCTGGTCGTTTGGCAGACAAATTCCGCCCCGAACTATCTGATTCGTACAGAACCGGGCAGCGCCATTGAGCTGCTGGAGACGATCAAGGATCGACTGGAAGTGATCGAAGGCCGCTATATACATCAGGTGTCGACGGTCGACGATCTGATCGCGCGCGACCTGTTCGCATCGATCGCAGTGACCCGGGTGTTCGGAGTGATCAGTGTGACCATGCTGCTGGTCGTCTCGCTCGGTATTTCAGGGCTGGCGGCCTATTCGGTCAGCAAGCGCATCCGCGAGATCGGAACCCGTCGGGCGCTCGGCGCCACGCGTCGCCGGGTGATCGGCATGTTGGTCGGCGAGGGGCTGCTGACGACGACCATTGGTCTGGTGTTGGGCGCTGCGCTGGCCTTGCCAATCAACTACTTCACGGTCCGCAGTGGGCTGATGGGCATGGCGATGCAACCGATGTACCTGTTGGTCGCAGCGCTGTTCCTGTTGATGTTGACCGCGATCGCGGTGTATCTGCCGTCGCGGCGCGCAGCGAGGCTCGAGCCGGCCATCGCGACGCGCAGCTGATGGTGCGATCCAGCTAATCCGATGCATCCGAACCGCCCCATCGTGCATTCGGTGTAGCAGGCGGTTTCGCTTGCCAGTGGCAGCGGTCCGTCAATTGCCAATAGCCAGCGCGCACAGCTCAGGAGTAAATGAAATGGATCAGGCATTGATCATGGCGGCAGGCCTTGTCGGCTTGGCGCTAGTACTGGCGGCCACCGTCTACACCATCGGGTGGATCAAGGTGGAGCAGCAGAAGACGCTTCGCACATTGCTTGAGCGGGGCGGCTCAGCCGACATGCTCTTCGCCGAGATGCTGCACGCTGGCCGTGCCGCGGCGGACCGCCGGCGCGGATGGCTGTTCGTCGCGATCGGCCTCGCGTGGTCAGTGACGACCTTCTTCATCGGCGGCATTGGTTGGATCTTCGGTGCCTTGCCGGTCGCGCTCGGTGTCGTCTTCCTGCTGCTCGGCAAGTCCGATGGATCGGCCGACGCGAACCGCGGTTGATCCGCGCGAGGCCGGGTGGATAGCGCGCGTGCTTGGCGCGGCGGACCAGCGTGCGTTCGCGGAGTTGCTTGGCCTGCACCAATCATCGGTGCGGCAGTTCCTGCGTCGGCTGACGCGCGGTGACCACGAGCGCGCCGATGATCTGGCTCAGGAAGTGTTCTGGAAGGTGTGGTGCCATCTCGGCAGTTTCCGCGGCGACGGACGCTTCGTGAGTTGGGTGTTGAAGATCGCTTATCAGGTGTTCCTGGCAGATCAGCGCAGCTTTCGCGAGTTGCTGCCGCTACCCGACGAGGGCGATTGGGCCGATCTGACACACAGTCCCGAAGTTGAATTCGATTTCGACCGATTGGTCGATCAGCTGCGTGAGGCCGAGCGTACCGCGCTGCTGCTGCATTATCAGCAGGACTTGAACCACGCCGAAGTCGCCCGTGCGATGAACCAGCCACTTGGCACGGTAAAGTCGCTCATTCGCCGTGCGCGCGAGAAGCTCGCACGCCACTGCCGCACGTCAATCGGAGAGAGCGCATGATCCCCAATGATGAGCAGACCATGCCTGACGACGAGGCGCTTGATCGCTGGCTTAGGGCGAGCATGCGCACGTCCCAGCTGGCGGAAGGCGGTTTGGCTGCGGCGCTGATGGCGCGCGTCGCCCGACAGCGACGGCATCGGCGACATTTGATCGCTGCTGGCTTGATCGGCGGGTTGGGCGCGGTCATCGCGGTACTTATCGGCGCCGACTCTGCAGCCACGACCGGTGCGCTCGGCCAGCCCGCCAACGTGTTTGCCTTTCTCACGCTTGCTGCTTTGTGTTGCGTGCTGTGGATCAGCACCGATTGCATGGCGACTCCAGCCTGCTGAAAGGCGGGCGTCTCAAATGCCGATAGCGAAGCAAGCTTTGTCTCACGGATGCTTTCGAGGCTGTTGCAGCTCTGCTGCGCAGTGCGGTGCTGCCCCGCCCCCAAGAACCTGGACCACCCTGAACTAGAAAAACTTGGCGATATCGAAGCCCAGCAGGAAGCCGTTTCCCCATGAGGAAATCGAAGCTCACCGTGGAGTAGGTCGCGTACGCGATGAAGCAGTCGGAGTCGGGGACGAGCATTGAAAAGGTGTGCCGGAAGAAAGTCATCTCACAGGCCACGCCTCATCATGTGGTGCAAGAACTTTGGCGGGCTCGGAGCTTCCGAGCTGCGCCGTTTGCTCTCGTTGGAGGCACAGATCTGACACTGGGAGAATGGCGCGCCTGGAGGGATTCGAACCCCCGACCAATGGCTTCGGAAGCCACTACTCTATCCGGCTGAGCTACAGGCGCGTTGTGTGCTTCGGTCACCGCGAGCGTGGCTGCTGCCTGCCGTCGCGGGGCGCGCAGAATAGCACAGGGCGGGTTTGGCGCGGAGCGGGCCGTGGAGATTCAGACGAGGATATCCAGTCGCCTGCCGAGGGTGTCACCGGCGGCCAGCAGGCGCAGGTCGAGGCCACTCTTTCGGTAGCTGATGACGGTGTCGGGATCCTGTGGGTGCTCGCTGTGGCTGCGCTGGGCGGCGCTGTCCTGGCGGCTGTCGGTGCTGCGGCGAGCGTTCTCAGCGTCGTTGAGGCTGCTGCCGGCATAGACACGCAGCGCGGCCTGTTGTTGGGCTTGGCGCGGGCTGCGGTCGGCGGTGGTGAGGGCCAGGCTCAGCACGGGGCGGGCGGCTCGATCAGGTGGATGCGGGACGCGCCATGGTCGCGCAGTCGGCGTCTGCTGTCATCAGCAGCGCGGCGGGTTCTCCGCGCCCCTATGCGTCTACTGGGTCGATTCGCGTACGGCGATGGCATCGACGCCGTTCCCGGTAAGCTCGCGCTTGACGGCTTCGACCTCGCGCAAGCTGCTGTAGGGCCCCAGCCGCACGCGGTGCCAGACGCTGCCGTTGATGGTGTCGGATTGCACGCGGGCGATCTGGCCCATCAGCGCCAGCCGCGCCTTCAGCGCCTCGGCGTCGCCGGCATCGCGGAACGCGCCGGCCTGCAGCTGCAAACTCTCGAGGCTGGCGGCGGGCGGCGGGGTCTGTGTCGTGGCCGGTGCGGCAGCGGCCGCTTCCGCCGCGGCGGCTTCGGCGCGGGCGCGATCGGCCAGCTCGCGGTCGGAAATCGCGGTCTCTTTTTCGCGCAGCAGGGTATAGAAGTCGTAGCGCGGGCGCTTCGGTGGTTCAGGCTGAGCCACGGGTACCGCCGGTTCGGCGCTGGTCTGCGGCGGCTTGGCCTGTGGATCCGGCACCGGGCCGGTAGCGCGACCGTCCCAGCCCTCGCGCAACAGCACGAAGGCGGCGATGGCGAGGCCCAGCAGCACGCCGGCGAGTAGCCAGGCCCAGCCCGGGATCCGGCTTTCGTTGCCGCGCCGCGCCTGCGAACGTGGCTTGCTGCGCTTGGCGGCCACTACATGCGCTCCGGGGCCGACACACCCAGCAGGCGAAGGCCGTTGGCGAGCACCTGGCGCACCGCCAAACACAGACCCAGCCGCGCCTGACGCAGATCTTCCTCGGGAACCAGAATGGCGACGGCGTTGTAGTAGCTGTGGAAGCCGGCAGCGAGTTCGCGCAGATAGGTGGCGATGACCTGCGGCGCGCGCGCTTCGGCGGCGGCTTCGATGATTTCCGGGAAACGCATCAAATCAACCAGCAGCTCGTCCTCGCGTGGGTCGACCAGCAGGGCGCGGCTGGCATTGCAGGCGGTGCGGTTGAAGCTCCAGTGCTTCTCTGCGGCCTGGCGTAGCAGGGCATGTACGCGGGCATGGGCGTATTGGATGTAATAGACCGGGTTCTCGTTCGACTGGCTCTTGGCCAGGTCGAGGTCGAAATCGAGGTGCTGATCATTACCGCGCATGACATAGAAGAAGCGGGCTGCATCGGTGCCGACGTCTTCGCGCAGTTCGCTCAAGGTCACGAACTGGCCGGAGCGGGTCGACATCTGCACCTTCTGACCGCCGCGGAACAGTACCGCGAACTGCACCAGCTGGATCTCGATCCGGGCCGGGTCAAGCCCCAGGCCCTGCGCTGCGGCCTTAAGCCGGGCGATGTAGCCGTGATGGTCGGCGCCGAAGATGTACAGGGCGCGCTCAAAGCCGCGCTCGAACTTGCTGAGCAGGTAGCCCAGGTCGGAGGCGAAGTAGGTGGTGGCGCCGTTTTCGCGCCTGACGACGCGGTCCTTGTCGTCGCCGAAGGCGGTGGCGCGGAACCACAGCGCACCGTCTTGCTCGAACAGATGGCCGCCCTTGTCCAGCGTGTCGATTGCGCGCTGCACGTAGCCGTCGGTCATCAGCGAGCGTTCGCTGAACCAGTTGTCATGGACCACACCAAAGCTGCTGAGGTCCTCGCGGATCAGCTTCAGGCACCAACTCAGGCCCTTGTCGAACAGCTTGCGATAGCAGGCCTCGCTGCCCAGCAGCACCTTGCAGCGCGCGATCACCGCATCGATGTGGGTTTCCTTGTCGCCGCCGTGGGACTCGTCCGGTGGCAGATTCCCCTCCAGCTCGGTGGCGCGGTGGCGGAACTCGTCGCCGATCTCGCTGCGCAGGTCGCGCGCGATGTCGACCACGTAGTCGCCCTTGTAGCCGTTGTCCGGAAACCGCGGCTGCTCCCCGCACAGCTCCAGATAGCGCAGCCAGACGCTGACGGCGAGGATGTCCATCTGCCGGCCGGCGTCGTTGACATAGTATTCGCGCTGAACAGTATGTCCGTAGGCCTCGAGCAGGTTGGCGACAGAAGCACCGTAGGCCGCACCGCGGCCGTGGCCGACATGCAGCGGGCCGTTCGGGTTGGCCGACACGAACTCCACCGTGACCGATTCACGCGAGCCTTCCGGCTGCGCGCCGTAGCGCTCGCCCAGCTCCAGCACGCGGCGCAGGGTGCCGATGCGGCAGGCGCGATTGAGGCGGAAGTTGATGAAGCCCGGCCCGGCCACTTCAATGGCCTCGATGTGCTGCGATTTCGGCACCGTCTTGGCGATGGCCTCGGCCAGTTCGCGCGGCTTGCGGCCGGCGATCTTGGCCAGCAGCAGGGCTACATTGCTGGCGTAGTCGCCGTGCTCGCGGTTCTTGCTACGCTCGATGACGAACTCGGGCTCGGCATCAAAGGACAACTCACCGGACCGCTTCATGTCGAGCAGGGCCTGCAGCACGAGTTCGCGCAAATGGTCTTTCACAGTGGTCATCGGGGCGGCGGACGGACCGCGAACTATATCAGCTTGCAGTGCAACAAGAACTCGTGGGCGGGGCATCGAAGTTCAGCTAAGTCATAGACCTGCAAGCGCTTTGCGCTGGCCCGGGGTGGCCCGAAGCAGGCCGCTTCGGCGCCGCTGTCATAAAACGGCAATCGCGCGGTCATAGCGTATGAGCAGCCCGCAGCGGCCACCGCCGCGTCGATCCAAGTTCCTCCGGAGCCCTCATGACCCGCCTGTTTGCATTCCGCCCGCTGGCTTTCAGCGCATTGCTGGCCGTGGGTCTCGCCGGCGTTGCCGCTCCGAGCCTGGCCCAGGACGAAGCCGACACCTTGGCCCAGGGCCTGATTCGCCTGCGTGGCGAAGTCGAACAGCTGAACGCCGAGCTCGAACTGCTGCGCGAAGAGCAGCGCGTCGGTCTGGCGGCGCTGAATCAGCAGAAGGCCGAGCTCAGCAACAGCTCGGAACGGCAGAATCTGACGGCGCGCGAGGCGCGCGAGAAGCTCGCCGCCAAGCAGGCCGAGATCGATTCGGTGAGTCTGTCGGCGGACACCCTGAAGCCGGCCTTGATCAGCGCGATCGAGGCCCTGCAGCAGCACATCCGCGGCGGATTGCCGTTCAAGATCGAAGAGCGCACCGGCGAGCTCGGCCGCTTCCGCGCAGAGCTTGAGAACGGCAGTGTGCCGCCGCAGCGCGGCGTCAATCGCCTGTGGGCCTACTTCGAAGACGAGTTCCGGCTCAGCCGCGACAACAGCCTGCACACCCAGACCTTGAGCCTGGGCGACGAGCGTGTGCTGGCCGATGTGGCCAAGCTCGGTTCGATGGCCCTGTACTTCCGCACCCGCGACGGTCGCATCGGCCAAGCGCAGCGCGCCGGCGAAGGCTGGACCTTCGTGGTGCTGACCGAAACCGTCCAGCAGCAGCAGGTCGCAAGCCTGTTCGACGCGCTGGGCAAGCAGATCCGCCAGGGCTGGTTCGAGCTGCCGCTGGCCGCCGCAGGAGCCAGCCGATGAGCGCCTTCTACCGTATCGCCCTGGCGGCCTTGTTGCCGTTCGCCGCAGTCGCTCAGGACACCCCGGCGCCCGCAGCTGCCGCCGCCGAATCGCCCGCGCCCGCCGCTGCACCGGCGCCAACGGTGTCGGTTGAGCAGGCCTACCGTCGCGAGTTCGCCTTTCTGGAAGCACAGAAGCGTGAGCTGACCCGGCGCATCGAAGAGGTGCGCAGCCAGACCGCCAGCCAGCGCGGCCGGCTGGAGTCCGAAGTGTCGGCGCTCGAAAATCAACTGCTGTCCGCGCGGACCGAAGCCGAAGACGCAGCTGCTGAGCTCAATCGGATCGAGCAGGCGGCGTTCGCGCTGGCCGAGAACACCGGCTTCATCGACGCTACCCTGGAGCAGGCACGCAGCACCTTGGCCGGGTTCGGCAATGAGCGCCTGTCCAGCGATGAGTTCGCTGGGCTGGAGGAGCAGGCGAAGCTCAACACCCTGTTCCAGACCTCGATCGAAACCCTCGGAAGCCTGGCCCAGGTGCGCCGCGAGGCCGGTGCATTCTTCCTCGCGGACGGCACCGAAGTGCAGGGTCAGCTGGTGCGGTTCGGCAGCATCGCCGCGTATGGCGTCAGTGAGCAGGGCAGTGGCGCGCTGGTGCCGGCTGGCGGTGGTCGTCTGCGGCTGTGGAAAGACCCCGCGGTCGAGTCGGCGCAGGCGCTGGCGGCCGGGCAGCTGCCTGCGACGCTGCAGGTCTACCTGTTCGAGAACGCAAACGCCGCGGTGCTCGATCCGGAGAACAAGAGCTTTGTCAACGAGATGAAGAAGGGTGGCCTGATCGGCTACATCATTCTCGCGCTCGGTGCGGTGGCACTGATCTTTGTTGCCCTGCGTGCGCTGTTCCTGCAGCGCGCCGGCGCCAGCATCAAGAACATCATCGATGGCGTGGCGCCCGCGGTGCGTGCAGGCCGGATTGATGACGCCATCGCTGCCGCCAAGCGTTTCAAGGGCTCGGCGGCGCGCGTGGTAACGGCGGCCCTGCGCAACCTCGACCGCGAGCGCGAGCACCTCGAGGACATCGTGTCGGAATCGATCCTGCACGAGTCCAGCCATCTGAACCGCTTCGGCGCCTTCATCCTGATGATCGCCGCGGTCGCTCCGCTGCTGGGCCTGCTCGGCACTGTCACCGGCATGATCCAGACTTTCGATGTGATCACCGAATTCGGCACCTCCGACCCGAAACTGCTGTCCGGCGGTATCGCCACCGCCCTGGTGACGACCATGCAGGGCCTGATCATCGCGATTCCTTGCCTGCTGTTCGGCAGCCTGCTGAACGGCTGGGCCGAGAGCATCAAGGACGACATGGAAAAGTCCGCGCTGAAGATCGTCAACCTGCATCAGGACGTGCGCGCCGGGCTTGCTGCCCGTAGCGCCGCCTGAGCACGGACCGGACCCGGACCCGCCCACCATGGCACTCGGCCTTGACCCCAACAGCGGTGTGATCGATTCGATCGGCGCCTACCTCGCGTCCGGTGGGTTCGTCATGCCGACCCTGGTCGCCTGCGCGGTGGTGCTGTGGTACGCGATCGGCGCGCGCTGGGCCCTGCTGCAGCGGGGCAGCGGCAAGAACGTTCGGGTGTTGATCAAACGCTACGCCGACGGCCGCGCCAAGGCGCCCGATGGCATCGTCGATCAGGCCATCGTGCGCGGCATGGAGGTGTGCAAGCAGCCGCGGCCCAACCTGCGTCGCTATCTGGATGAGGCCTTCGGCGAGTTCGACGGTGTGATCAAGCGCCACGCCACCATGATCACCGCGGTGGTGTCGATCGCGCCGCTGTTGGGTCTGCTCGGCACCGTCGCCGGCATGATCGAAACCTTCCGCTCGCTCGGCGATATGACCCTGTTCTCGCAGGGCGGTGGTATTGCGGCCGGTATCGCCACCGCGCTGTTCACCACCCAGATGGGCCTGGTGGTCGCGGTCCCCGGGGTGATCGTGAAGTTCCTGCTCGATCGTCGCCAGCAGCAGCTTGAGCTCGACCTCGCGCAGATCAAGGACCTCTTGATCAGCAAGTTCGACCCCGACTCCGAACACCGCAACGCGATCGTCGCGTCCGCACCGACTTCCAAGGCCTGACCCATGCTGCGTCGTCGCATAAGCAAATCGCCCGAGGCCGCTGTCGATCTGACCCCGATGATCGATATGACCTTCATCCTGCTGATTTTTTTCATGGTCTCGACGACCTTCGTCAAGGACATGAAGCTCGACATCAACCGCCCGGCCGCGCAGACCCAGACGGTCGCCTCGACCAAGGCCGTGCGCCTGTACATCGACCGCCAGGGCGAGACCTATCTCGACGGCCAGCCGGTGCGCGAGTGGGTGATCCAGTCGCGCGTGCGCGATCAGCTCAAGGGCATGAGCCAGAAGTCGGTGCTGGTGATTACCGATGACCAGGTGCCGGCCGAAAAGCTGATCCGCGTGGTCGATGCCGCGCGCTTGGCCGGCGCTGAAGACGTCGGCGTGGCCACCGTTGCGGAAGCCGGGGAAGGCTGATGAAACTCCGCGATCCCCGCCTGACCGGCATCGGCGCCTCCGCGCTGGGCACGGCCCTGGTGCTGGGCCTCGTGCTGTTCATGAACAAGCCGTTCGAGCCACCGCAGGACCAGGAAGGCGATGCCTTCAGTTCGATCCAGGTGGTGAAGCGGGAAAAGCCGCCGGCCGAGCAGCCGGTGCGCCGCCCCGAGCCGCCGAAACGGCCGCCGCAGCGTTCCGCGCCGGCGCCGCTGGTTGGCCTCGATTCCGGTCTGTCCGGCCTGAACTTCGGCCTGCCCGCATTCGATGCCAGCGAGCTTGGCCTCGGCAATGACATCCTCGGCGAAGGCGGCGATGTGGTGATGACCGACGACACCGTTGACGTCGCCCCGCGGCCGATCCTGCAGACACCGATGACCTATCCGCCGCGCGCACGTGCTTCCGGCGTCACCGGCTACGTGATCCTGAGCGTGCTGATCGGCCCGACCGGCCAGGTCGAGCGGGTCAAGGTGCTTGAGGCGCAGCCTGCCGGCGTGTTCGATGACGTTGCCGCCGCTGGTGTGCAGACCTGGAAGTTCGAACCGGCCACTTACCGCGGCGAAAACGTGCGCGTCTGGGCCACCCAGCGGGTGAGGTTCGATCTGTCATGAAGCCGAGCATTCGTACCTCCCTGTTGAGCCTGCTGCTGGCCGCAGCGCTGCCGCTGTTCGCCGCAGAAACCGACGATGTCGACTTCGTCGAACTGGCAGCCCTGCTGATGCGCGACGGTGAAGCCGGCCGCGCCGCCGAAGCGCTGGCGCGGGTCGATCTCGCCGCCGAAGGGGTCGACCTGATCAAGTACCACACCGTGCGCGGCCTGATCGCGCTGGAAACCCAGAAGCTCGAAACGGCCGCCGAGGCCTTCGACGCCGCGGTCGCCGCCGGCCAGACCGAGCCGATGATTCATCTCTATCGCGCCCAGGCCTACTTCGGCCTGGAGCGTTATGCCGAAGCCGTCGCCGCGCTCGACAGCGCCGGTGAGCAGGTCGACGGCATCAGCGGCGCGTGGATGCTGCGCGCGCATGCCTACTGGATGCAGAATCAGCGTCAGCAGGCGCTGGATACCTTGAGCCAGGCCGGCGATCGCTTCCCGGGCAATACCGGTTTCCAGCGTCGGCAGGTGTTCTATCTGGTCGAGGCTGGGCTGTATGCCGAGGCCGCTGATCTCGGCCGCGACTACTTGAGCCGCGGCACGCCCAAGGCCGAGGATTACGCGGCGATCGGCACCGCGCTGCGCCGTAGCAAGTCGTTCGAAGAGGCGCTGCGCTTTCTCGAAAGCGCGCGCCTGCAGTTTCCGGAAGATGGCTCGATCGCACGCGCGCTAGCGCAGACCTGGATGGAGAACGGCAACCCATTGGCCGCCGCCGAAGTGATGGCGGCGCAGGCCGAGCGCGAACCCGCTTTGCTGGTCGAAGCCGCCGAGCTGTTCCGCCGCGCCGGTCACACCGGGCGAGCGCTCAATTTGAATGCGCGCGTCGACGACGGCGAACGCAAGTTGAAGCAGCGCGTCGGCCTGCTGCTGGCGGCGCGCAAGTACGCCGAGGTCACCGGCATGGAGGGTGCGCTGCGCCGCGCCGGTCTGTATGCCGATGAAGACCTGCGCTATGCCCTGGCCTATGCCTGGTACCGCAGCGGCGATTTCGCCGCGGTCGAACGTCATCTTCAGGCGCTGACCCGGCCCGAACTGTTCCGCAAGGCCACCGAGCTGCGCCGGCTGATGCAGGAATGCGCCGACACGCCCTGGGCCTGCGCCTGACCTCGCAGCTGCCGCTGCGTGGCGATCTGCCTCGCCGCCCCGCATTACCACTTATGCAGCACCCGGAACCCAAGCTCATGAAGCGCCGCCTGCTCGCCCTTGCCACCTTCGCCTTTCTCAGCCGGATGGCGCTGGCAGCCGAGCCCGCCGAGCTGTCGGTGTACCTGTTCGACGCCGGCACGCCGGTGGCCGATGCCGAGATCCGCATCGACGATGCATCGCGCGGCCGCACCAGCAGCGATGGCGCGCTGAACCTCAAGATCGAACCCGGCGCACGCACCCTGCGCGTGCTGCGCGAGGGCGTCGAGGTGCTCAAGATCGAACTGAACCTGGTCGAGGACGAGAACGCCGAGCTGATCGCCACGCTCTACCCCGATGCAGCGCCGAGCGTGTTCATCGAGAGCACCAACACCGCCGGCGCCGCGGCCAGCAGCGCAACGCAGGACCTCGGCCCGCCCGGCACCTTGTCGGGCCGCGTGGTCAGCGCCGACAACGGCCAGCCGGTGGTCGGCGCGCGGGTGTATGTGTCGGGCACGCCGATCGATCTGGTCACCGATGCCGAAGGCCGCTTCAGCGCACCGATCAGCGCCGGTAGCTATGCCATTTCCGTACTTGCGCCGAACTTTTCCTCGCGCAGCTTCGAGGGCGTGCAGATCGTCTCCGAGCAGACCACCGAGCAAGCCATCGAACTGACCCCGGCGGGCGTCGAGCTGCCCGAGTTCGTGGTGCTGGAACCCTTCATCGAAGGCTCGCTCGCGAGCTTCGTCGAAGAGCGCCGCACCAGCTCGGCGGTGACCGACATCCTCGGCGCGGAGCAGATTTCGCGCGCGGGTGACTCGGATGCCGCAGGTGCGTTGAAGCGCGTGACGGGCTTGACCTTGGTCGATGGCAAGTTCGTGTATGTGCGGGGTTTGGGTGAGCGCTATTCAAGCACCCTGTTGAACGGCGCGCAGGTGCCCAGCCCCGATCCGACCCGCCGTGTGGTGCCGCTCGATCTGTTCCCCACCGAAGTGCTGCAGGGCATCGTGGTTCAGAAGACTTATTCCGCCGACATGCCCGGCGAGTTCGGCGGTGGCACGATCCAGCTGCGCACGCGCGGTGTGCCGGAGAGCTTCTTTTTCCGGACCTCCGTGTCGATGGGCTATGCCGACGGCACGACTGGCGAGGAGGGGCTGCGCTATGACGGTGGTCGTCGCGACTGGACAGGTCAGGATGACGGCGCACGCTACGCGCCGCTGGTTTTCGGTAGCCCCAGGCTGACGACCAATCCCACCGAGGTGCAGGCGGCAAGTCGAGAGATTGCAGCCTTGGGATATGACACGCGACGCGCAAGCCTCGCACCCAACGGCAGCGTCGGTGTCGGTGTGGGTGATGACTTCCGTTTCGGTGACTCGGGTGTCAGCCTCGGTTACATCGCGGCGGTGCGCTATGCGCACTCCTGGGACACCAACATCGAGGAGCGCAAGGGCTACAGCCTGTTCCAGGGCGGACTGTTGCCGGCAGAAGAGTTCACCCGCGAGAAGACCGAGCGCAGCATCGATGGCAGTGTCTTCGCGGCCTTGGGCTTGCGCGTTGGCGAGCACCATTCAGTGGACTTTACCGCCACCCGGCTTCGGCAGAGCAGCGACGAGACACGTGTCGATGAGGGCCTATTGAATTCGGGCACGCAGTCCCGCGTCACCCTGCTGGAATGGATCGAGAACTCACTTGATACCCTGCAGTTGCAGGGTGAGCACAGTTTTCCAGCGATCGGTGGTCTGCATCTGCGTTGGCAGGCCACACAAGCCGAGGCTGGGCGCTACTCGCCGAACGCGCGCTCCTACACGTTCGAATTCGATGACCTCGACCAGGTCTATCGGCATGGCGGCATCAACCAGCAGCGTTTCGAACAGCTGGATGACGAGGCTTCGGATTATTCGATCGACCTTCGTCTTCCGCTCGAACTTGGCGCTTTCGAGCTGGTGCCTCAAATCGGAGCCGCGCGGCTTGAGCGCGATCGCGTGTCCTCAATCCGGCGCTTCCGCTTCAGCGGCCGCACCAGCGATCCCCACGTCACGATGGAAGACTTGTTGCGGCCGGAAAACATCGGCCCGAACGGGTGGCGTCTCGCGGAGGTCACCGAAACCTCCGACGCTTACAGTGCTGTCCAGCAGCTCGACGCGGCCTACATCGCGACCGATGTCGCTTGGGGTCCGCTGCGACTGAATGCGGGCGTCCGGCGCGAAGAGATGCGTCAGGAAGTGATCACTGTGCCACCCTTCAACCCGAACGCCGAGCCGGTGGTGGGCCTGCTGGAGAACCGCGACTACCTGCCGGCTGGCAGCCTGACCTGGTCATATTCCGAGAAGGCGCAGGTCCGACTGGGATTCAGTGAAACGCTGTCGCGCCCTGACATCCGCGAGCAGACCTCGGCCAACTTTTTCGATCCGTTGACCGACACCCGCGTGGTGGGCAATGCGAACTTGAAGCAGGCGCAGCTGGAGAATATCGATGTCCGCTGGGAGTACTACTTCAATACTCTGGAGAGTTTTTCGATCGCGCTGTTCTCAAAGGAGTTCACCAATCCCATCGAACTGGTGAGCTCCCCGGCCTCCGGTGAGTTGCTGCAGATCGAGAATGCGGACAGTGCGACCAACATCGGCATCGAGTTCGATGTCTACAGATCGCTGGACGCGATCGGCCGTGTCGGCCTCTTGCCCGGATTCCTCAAGCGGCTGCCATGGCAGGACGTCTACTTTGGCGCCAACTACTCGCGAATCGATTCCGAGATTGATCTGGGTGAGAACCAGGGCATCCAGACCAACGCCGTGCGTCCGCTGCAGGGACAGTCGAAATACGTGGCCAACGCGTCGGTGTCCTACCAGCCGACGGACGGCAACACCGAAGCGACCTTGCTCTACAACGTGTTCGGCGAGCGGATCTTTCGAGTCGGGGTCAGCGGCCTGCCAGATGTCTACGAACAACCCTTCCACCAGCTTGACCTCACCGTTTCGCACAAGCTGCCGTGGGAGGGATTCGGCCTGAAGCTTCGCCTGCGAAACCTGCTCGACGGCAAGGTCGAGTTCACGCAGGGCGGGCTGCCAACACGAAGCTATCGCAAGGGCCGCGAGGCCGGGTTCTCGGTGGAGTGGAAGTTCTGATATGCCGCGGGTGACGGTGTCACCAAACAGTCATGTGCGCGCAGGCTCGGTGAAACAAAAGCTTCTTAGTGTGGAAGGCCTCGTCGGCAACGTCGGCGCGATACCCAACTTTCGGAGCTACCCATGAATTCCTTCCGCAAGACCCTGCTCGCGACGTCCTGCATCTTGGCCTTCGCCGGCCAGGCCTCAGCCACTGTGGTCACCGAAGCCTTCGACGGCTCCTGGACCGACTCTCGCGCAATTGGTCAGAACAAAGGCCTGCTGCTTGACGTGTTGCCCGACCAGAACCTTGTGTTCGGCGCCTTCTTCACCTACGCCAATGACGGAACGCAGATCTGGGCCGTGATTTCGCCCAGCCTGGTTCAGGGTCGCAACGATTACACCAACGTCCCGGTGCTTCGCTACACCGGTGGTCGCTTCAGCGAGGCTGGCAGCCCGGTCGAGCAGGCCTTGGGCACGGCCAATGTGTCGTTCTCCTGCGACGGCATCACGATGAACGTCACCCCCACCGCGGGCTCCAACCTGGCCCCGGCAAACTTCGTGTTCGTGCCCTCCTTGGGCTTGAAGAAGTTGACCAGCGGCCAGTGCAACGACGTCGCCGCGACCTGCCCGGCCGGTACCACCGCCGACGGCAGCGACTGTCGCCTGCCCGGCAGCATCACCAACAATCTGTTCCTGCCTGCTGGCAAGAAGTACATCGTGCGCGGCCAGGTCACTGTCGAGAACAACGGCAGGCTGACCATCGCCCCGGGCGTGACCGTGCAGGGTTCAACCGACGTCAGCTCACCGAACTTCATCGCGGTGAAGCAGGGCGGCCGCATGTACGCCGAAGGCACACCGACCCAGCCGATTACCTTCACAGGCCCGGAAGCGCGCCCGGGCTCGTGGGCGGGCATCGTCATGAACGGCCGCTCTATCTGCAATGACGCAACGGCCACCACCCCCTGCCGCTTCGAAGCGGTGCCGGAGCTGGTCTACGGTGCAGTTCCGCCGGTGCTCGACGACAGCTCCGGTGCACTGCGTTACGTGCGGATTCTGTGGGCCGGTCAGCAAATCGCCCCGAACGAAGAGCTGAACGCCCTGACCCTCAACGCGGTCGGTTCCGGCACCGTGCTGGAGTACGTGCAGGTCGATGGTGGCCTGGATGACGGCTTCGAGTTCTTCGGCGGCAGCATCAACGGTCGTCACCTCGTGTGCTCCAACATGGGCGACGACTGCTTCGACTTCGATCAGGGCTACAACGGCAAGATCCAGTTCGCGCTGGGCTGGCAGGGTGTGAATCCGGATCAGGGCGGTGACAGCAACGGTGTCGAGTCGGACAACGACAACCCCGCTTCCGACAAGACTCCGCGCACCCAGCCGGTGGTCTCCAACCTGACCCTGGTCGGCCGCGGCGATGTCGGCAACGAGGGCATGCGCATTCGCCGCGGTTCGGGTGGCAACTACAGTAACCTGGTGGTGACCGGTTTCCGCGACCGCTGCGTCAACCTGGTCGACGCCCAGACCTACGCGCTGAGCTCAGCCACGCAGACAGGCAGCACGTTGACCTTGGCCAACTCCTGGGTCGGCACCTGCTTGAACGGTGCGTTCGAAGACGCTGCCACTGCAGCGTATGCCGTCAGCGCCTGGTACAACGCCGGCACCGGTAACGGCACCGGCAATCCGCTGCTGGTCACCGGCGGCTTCCTGCCGACCTCAACCTCGCCCCTGCTGAGCGGAGGCCAGGCTCCGAGCGACGGTTTCTTCCGCCCTGTGCAGTTCCGAGGCGCCTTCGCCGGCCCGCGTGACAACTGGACCTCCGGCTGGACCGTCAACATTCCGCGCTGAAACTGATCGCCAAGCTTCGCGATTGAAATCAGAAGGGCCGGCATTGCCGGCCCTTCTTTCGTTATGGCTATGTCCTCGCAGCCCCGGACGACTTCAGCCGCCCTCCAGTGCAGCCACCTGAAACGCCGCGATCACTTCGGTGCCGGTGGCCCCCTGCTGAAACGGCGAAAGCGGCGCGTTTAAACGGACGATCAACGCCTGCATGCGCTGCCGATTGCGCTGCTTTTCGGCGCCGAGCAGGGCCTCGCCTTCGGCTGAGGCGAAGCGGTGCAGGTCTTCGAGGTAGTGGGTCTGGGCCTGCAGCAGGAAGTCGCGGCAGTGGCCGGCGGACAGGGTCGAACCCAGCCGGCGGCCGGCGCGCATCTCGCGTTCCTCGGTCAGCTGCACGGCGCTGCGGCACAGGCTGGCGAAGGGTTCGCCGACATTGGCGGTGTCGATATCGGCGGCGATGCAGGCCAGTCGCAGTGCCCGCGCAATGCAGGCGCGCGACGCCTGCAGCGGATGGTTCTGCTGCATCCAGGGCAGCAAGCGCGGCGCCAGCGCGCCGCCGCCGGAGGCGAGGTCGGCACTGTTGTCGGCGCCCTCGGGATCGGTCACGGGGTCGTTCGGCTGTGGCGGGCGAACGTCGAAGGTGGACCCGGCGATCATCAGTTCCAGCGCGTGGTACAGCGCCTGCTCGCGCTCTTCGCTGAAACCGCAGGCGGCCAGGATGCGGCGCGACTCGGCGATGCTGGCGGCTTCGTTGGCGCCGACCGGATCCCAGGCGTGGCTGCCGTGTTCGCGCTGGCGCAGGTCGTGGTGGGCGGCGAACAGCTCCAGCGCCAGCCAATCCTCGTGGCCCAACCGGCTGGCCGCGGGATGGGCGTATAGCCGGTCGATCCGCCCGAGCAACAGGTCGAGCGCGTGCTCTTCGTTGTGGTAGGCGTGGAAGTCGTTGCCATAGCGGCCGTGGCGTTGGCCCAGGCGGGCTATACCGAGCAGAAGGGCTGCTTCAACTCCGGCGATGCGGCCGTCGCCGGCCGGGCCGAAGCGCGCTGCCCACAGGCTGTGGCGAGCGCGCAGGCGGGTCAGCAGCTCGGGCCGTTCGCGCGCCATGCAGGCGAGCCCGGAGGCCGCATCCGGCAGGCTGCGTTCGGTGGCATCCGGTGGGAAGGCGTCGGCGAGCTGGAAGATCATGCCGCTGTGACGTGGCGAGGGTGGCCGAGTATAGGCAGGTCGGCGCCGCGATGGCGGGGGGGCACGACCCGAAACGCAAGCGGGGCGCACCGTGAAGTGCGCCCCGCAATTTGCCCAACTGGCTGGCTCAGGAACGACGCGGGTCGTAGACCGCTGCGTGGATGCACGAAAAAATCGCAGCCGCGAGCCATCCGAAAGGCGCGAAGCCGAGTGTGAGCAGCCAGGTCAACAGGCCCGCAAGGCAGGCGAACCCGAACCAGAACAAAGCCCAGATCACCCGCCCCTGCACCAGTTGGCCCAGGCCTGGAATGAACAGGCTGCACAGTGCCGCGATGACATTGCCGCCGGAACCGCGTCCGCTCATCGATGAATCTCCTCAAGTGTCAGCTGGCCGGTAAGCACCGGGCCTGGCCTGACGGCGACGGTGCCGGCGGCGTGACCGCCGACATTCAGCCGGGGTTGGGTCCGGTGAATCAGTTGCCGACCACCTTGCCCTTCAGGTGCTGGTCGAGGAAGGCCAGCATCGCGCCGTAGCCGCGAATCTGGTTGGCCTTCTTCGAGAAGCCGTGGCCCTCGTCATCGAACAGCACGTACTCGACCGGCACTCCGTTCTTGCGCACGGCTTCGACGATGTCGTCGCTTTCGGCCTGGATCACCCGCGGGTCGTTGGCGCCCTGCAGCACCATCAGCGGCTTCTTGATCTTGTCGGCATGGAACAGCGGAGAGGTCTCGATGAGGAACTCACGCTGGGTGTTGGGATTGCCGATTTCCTGGTACAGGGCTTCGCGCGCGCTTTCCCAGTACGGCGGGATGTTCTCCAGCGTACGCAGCCAGTTGGACACGCCGAAGATGTTGACGCCGACATCGAACTCGTCCGGATGGAAGGCCAGCGCGGCCAGGGTCATGTATCCACCGTAGCTGCCGCCGGCGATGCCGATCCGGTCCGGGTCGACGTAGGGCAGGCTCTGCAGGTACTTCTTGGCCTCGATGCAGTCCCACAGCGGCTCACGGCCGTGCTTGCCGTCGTCGGCGGCGAAGAAGCTCTTGCCGTAGCCCGAGCTGCCGCGGTTGTTGATGCCCAGCACGACGTAGCCGTTGTTGGCGAGGTACTGCAGCACCGGGTTGTAGGCGCGGGTGGTCTGGCCACCGGGGCCGCCGTGTACCCAAACGATCGCTGGCAGGCGGTTGTCGGCGCTGGCCTGCTGCGGCTTCCACAGGATGTTCGGCACCTCCATGCCGTCGAAACTCTTGAACCGCACTACTTCGGTTTCGACCAGGTCGGCGGCGTCGATCTTGGGGTTCAGCGAGGTGGTCAGGCGGGTCGGCTCAGCAGCATTGAAGTCGAGCACGTACAGATCATTCGGCTGGCGATCGCCGTTGACGTAGAAGGCCATGCGCTGTTCGCTGCGGGCGATCTGCAGGCCTCGGATCTCGCCGGAGGGCAGGGCAGGCAGCTTCTTGGCCACGCCGGTGGCGGCATCGTAGAGCTCGACCTGGGTGCTGCCATCGACATTGACCACGGTCGCGCGGTACTTGCCGTTGTGGCTGAAGTAGCTGGCGACGATGTCCCAGTCGGCCGCCTGCACTTCCTCGTGGCTGCCATCGGCCAGGCTGAAGCGACGCAGGCGCATGAACTCACTGCCTTCGTTGGTCGTGTAGTACAGCCAGGCCGAGTCGCGGCTGAAATCCTGGTCGCTGACCTGTGCACGCTGCTGCGGGTTCGAGACCTCGCGCAGCTCGCCGCTCTGCAGGTTGCGTACGAACAGGCTGCTCTCGTTGGTGGTGATCGACTTCGACAGCGCCAGATGCTGCTGGTCGGCCGACAGCGCGCCGATCTCGTAGCCCTCGGTGTTCTCGAACAGCATCTCGGTGCTGTAGTCGCTGCTGCTGTAGCGATACAGGTCGAAGAAGCGCGGGTCGCGGCCGTTGTGGATCACGAAGAAGTGCGCGCCGTCCCGGCTGAAGCCACCGAACTGCGCGCGCAGTTTGTCGCCGGGCGTCAGGTCCTTCTCGCTGCCGTCGGCCTCGATCACGTACAGGTGGTTGAGCTCGTTGCCGCCCTGATCGCGGGTGATCAGGCGGCGGTCGTCGGCGGGGAAGAAGGCCACCGCGTAGTTGTTGTCGGTGGTCGAGGCGGTGATCGACTTCCATTCGCCGCCAGCCACCGGCATCTCGTAAACGTTCCAGATGCCGGTGCGGTTGGACGAGAACAGGATGCGCGACTCATCCGACGAAAACGAAGCGCCCGATACCGCGACAGTCTCGACGAAATCTTCGATGCTGTACTGCTGGCTGGGTCGAGCCACCGCGGGGGCCGCCGGGGCCGGCGCTGTGGCTGCAGGTGCCGCGGCGGGTGCGGGGGCGTCCGAACTGCAGGCGCCCAGGCCGAAGACCAGGGCGAGGCTGGAAACGAAAATGTGCAGGCGGAAACCGTGTGGGCGGAAACGAGATGAGGCGCGCATGGCAGACATTCCGGGGCGGCGATGGAGGCCGCACTCTAACAAGGTCACGCGCGTGAACATGTGCCGGAAGCGGGCACCCCTGCTACCGTAGCCGCCCTATGCCGCCCTAAAGTCGCCATGAACCCGCGTCCGCCGATTCGCCCGCCGCAGCGCCCGCAGATCCCGCGTGCAGCGCTGCGACCCAAACCGACGCCGCCGCCGATCGCACGCCCATCGGCGCCTGCGCAGACGTGGTCATCCGAGTGGTGGCGGCAGCGCCTGCCGCACTGGTGGCGGCTTATCCGCGCGGACAAGCCGATCGGCGTACTGCTGCTGCTGTGGCCGACGCTGTGGGGCCTGTGGATCGCAGCCGAGGGCTTCCCGCCGCTGGGCGTACTGTTCATCTTCGTCGCAGGGGTGTGGTTGACCCGCTCGGCGGGCTGCGTCATCAACGACTACCACGATCGGTGGCTGGATGGCGCCGTGCAGCGCACCCGGCAGCGCCCGATCGTCAGTGGTGCGGTGCCACCGCGCGAGGCGCTGATCGTGTTCGCGGTTCTGATGCTGGTGGCCTTCGTGCTGGTGCTGTTCACCAACCTGCTGACCATCGGCCTGGCCTGCATCGCCGCATTGCTGGCGGCCAGCTACCCGCTGCTGAAGCGCTACACCTTCTTCCCGCAGGTGTATCTGGGCATCGCCTTCGGCTGGTCGATTCCGATGGGCTTCGCGGCGGTGCGCGGCGAGGTGCCGCCGATCGCCTGGCTGCTGTTCCTCGCCAATGTGCTGTGGAGCACGGCCTACGACACCTGGTACGCGATGGTCGACCGCGAGGACGACATCCGCATGGGCTCGAAGTCGACCGCGATCCTGCTGGGCGACGCCGATCTGATCGGCATCGGCCTGCTGCAGGCGAGCTTTCTGGCCACCCTGCTGCTGGTCGGCCAACGTGCCGAGTTGGGTCTGTACTGGAACATCGGCCTGGCGGTCGCCGCAGCGCTGGTCGCGTGGCAGTTCTGGCAGGCGCGGGGGCGTGGGCGGGAGGCGTGTTTTCGGGTGTTCCTGCAGAACAACTGGGTGGGGATGGTGGTGTTTGCTGGTTTGGTGATTGATTGCGGGGTGCGGGTGGGGGCTTAGGTGGTTGATGTGGCCTAAGCCGAGGGCCGGAGCTTTGGGTTGGCCCTGCGGGCCAGCCGATTTGGTTGCTCGGCAACCGAAGCTCTCATAGGGGTGGTCTCGACCCACCCGGGCTGTGCTGCTGCCTCGATTCCGATTCTCTCGAACGCTTGTCGTGGTCGGGGCGAAGATCAAGATCAAGAGCTTTCGGTCGGCCCTGTGGGCCGGCCGAGTCACTTTTCTTTGAGTGGCCAAAGAAAAGTAACCAAAAGAAAGGCCACCCCTCGTCCGCGCCCTGCGTGCATCCTGCACTCCGGGTACGCGTGATTCGGTCGGGGTTTTCGGACAGGCCATCCATGGCCTGTCGAAAACCTCGCCGGCATCCCTGCCGGCGACCCTTCGGGCGGATCGACCGCCTCCCGCCGCTCCCCAGGGGCCCCGGGTAGAGCGCGGGCGTCGTGCCCGCAGAAGCTGGAGCGAAGCC
>NZ_JBILJQ010000177.1:0-2615 GCF_044377145.1 Aquimonas sp. | reverse complement strand
GGTTCGAAAGAGCCTTGGGCGAGTCGAAGAATCAAAATAGGTGAGCGATAGCAGGCTGAAGGTCCGAAAAAATCGGCTGGGGACCGCCCAGGGCTCAGTTGGTCGCGTTGTTCAGAGCTTCCCTAGAGGTGTTTAGTGAGCCGATTCTCCGTTTTTTGTCTGCTGCTGATGATCGGGCTGCTGCCGGCCGCGCGCTTGGCCCAGGCCCAGGCGCAGGCTGGCCCCGGATACAGCCTGCGCGCGTTGGATGGGGTCGACCGATTGGGTCCGCACTTCACCATGCTGCAAGGACCGAATGGGGATTCCGCCTTTGGCTTTTTCTACGTCGAAGACGAGGGCGCGCTGTACAGCGGTTTCTGCTACCCCAAGTGCAGTATGAGCGCGCGCCTGACCCACGGCCCCGACCGCGGCCGTTTCGTCAGTGCCGACAAGCGCATCGCCCTGAACAATCGCCCGTTTGTTGCCTTCTACAATTCTGATAGCGGCGATCTGGAAGCGATCGACTGTCGCGACCCCGGTTGTAGCTCTGCAGATTCTCGTATCCTGGAGACCGTCGGCGACGTGGGCGCCGGAACCGCAACCACCATCGATCCCGTCAGCGGTCTGCCGCATATCGCCTACTACGACGTCAGCAATGGTGACCTCAGGCTGTACCGCTGCAACACGCCAAGATGCGAAAGCGGCAGCAGCGTGATGGTGGATAGCGAGGGCGACAGCGGTCGCGCGCCGGTCGCGCGCTTCTTTCAAGGGCGCCTGCTGATCGCCTACCAGCGCGACGGCGAGGTCTGGCTGGCCAGCTCGGAATCGCCCTTCGTCGGCTATTCAACCGTTCGATTGGCTGTCGGCAGCGCACCGACTCTGGTCGAGTGGAATGGCGTCGCTGAGATAGTCTTCAGCGGAGCGAGCGGCGCACTTGAGCGGCGCCGCTGCAACAATGCGGCTTGTGCGGCGCCCTTCGATCCGGGTGCGCTCACGCTCGACGCTGGCAGTGGCGGCGCGCCTTCCGCTCACGTGCTTGCCGATGAACGCTTGTTCGTCAGTCACCGGGCCGCCACCGGCGACCTCATGGGTCTGATCTGCGCTGATTCTGCGTGCGCCAGCTCGCGGAAGTTCTTGCTGCAGCCCGGCGCCGATGTCGGCCAGCGCTCGCATGCGATGGGCTTTGCAGATGGCCGCCCGCTAGCCTTTTTCGATGGCAGTGACCATACCCTCCGCAGCAGCCATTGCACCTCGCAAGAATGCGTCAGCGTAAGTCGCGGAATCAGCAGCAACGGCGTGGACGCCGGCTTCCCGCGTCTTGCCCTGCGCAGCGACGGACGCGCGGTAGCGATCTGGATGCGCGCTCGCAGGCCTCGAATGGCGCTGTGCGGTGACGCCGAGTGCAGCGTTGTGACAATCCGCGAGGCCCCGCAGGCTCCCGACAGCTTCGCCTCACCGCCTTCGATCGCGATCCGACCTGACGGTCGCCCCTTCGCCTTTTACAGCTACTTTGGGGGCTACCTCGTGTGGGACTGTGCTGACGCCGAATGCAGCAGCAGCACGCTGCGCGAGGTGGGTGCAAGCGGCAATCCGAATGGCGGCAGTACCGAACTCGCGATTCGCGCCGACGGCAGGCCGCTGCTGGCATACCTGAGCACTCAGAGCGACGGGCGTGTGGTACGCGTGTTCAGCTGTACGGACTCGAATTGCAGCATTGGAAGCGAGCATCTGGTCGCAGATGAGTCCGCCGACAGCACCATTATCCTCGGCCTCAATATGGTGCTCGGTACAGACGGCCGCGCTCTGCTGGCGTGGAACCGGATTCAGGGCAGCCTTCGTCTGGCGCAGTGCGCAGATCCTGACTGCAGCAGTGCAAGCGTGCGCTCGCTGAATGCGTCTCCCACGTTTGGCCGGGTGCCCATCGCGGTGCGCAGCGACGGGCGCCCGGTGCTGCTGGAACAGTTGAGCCAGGAGCGCAACTTACTGACCTGCGATACCCCTGCCTGCCTGAGCCTTGCCCGCTCACCTCTTCCCAATCCCTTCGACGGGGTCGAAGCGCTGGTTCTGGACGCCAAGCAGCGTCCGGTCTACAGCTCTGGCACGATCGGTCATGGCGGCTATTGGCAGTGCGTCGACGCAGCCTGCAGCAGCGCCCAGCGCCACATCATCATCAGCGATGGCGGCGCGCCCAATCGCGGTTTCAGGGGTCCGCTTGCCCTGGACCCGAAGGGGCGGCCGGTATTGTTGTTTCGCGAGCAGGATCTTGAGGATGTGTGGCTGCTCACGCCCAAAGGCGACGCCGTTTTCAAGGACGGTTTCGAGGACTGAAAGCGCCGCGCGCCGCCATAGGGGTACGACGGCCCGCGGACGGCTCTACGCCAGCAGCGAGCGCAGCATCCAGGCGTTCTTCTCGTGAACGTTCAGGCGCTGGGTCAGCAGGTCGGCGCTGGGTTCGTCACCTGCCTCGCCCGCAAGCGACAGCACCTTGCGCGCGGTGCGACAGACGGCTGTATGCGTCCGCCCGAGCCACCTACCGCTTCCCCACTCGCCGTGCTGAGCCTCAGTTGCAGATCGGCGCCCAGCCCTCGATCGGCAGCAAGCTGTCGATGTCGCGGTTGCGCGTGGTCGGCAGTCGG
>NZ_JBILJQ010000176.1:0-2619 GCF_044377145.1 Aquimonas sp. | reverse complement strand
CAGCTCTTCCAGCCGGCCGAGACGCGCCTTGCCCTTGCTGCGGCCGCCCTTGGCATTCTGGCGTGACCATTCCAGCTCGCGCGCGATCGCCTTCTGGCGCGCCTTCTCCTGGTTCTCTTCCTGCTTCAGGCGCTCTTCTTTCTGCACCAGCCAGTCGCTGTAATTGCCCTTCCACGGAATGCCGCGGCCGCGGTCGAGTTCGAGGATCCACTCGGCGGCGTTGTCGAGGAAGTAACGGTCATGGGTGACCGCCACCACGGTGCCGCTGTAGCGGGCCAGGAACTGTTCCAGCCACTCGACCGATTCGGCGTCGAGATGGTTGGTGGGTTCGTCCAGCAGCAGCATGTCGGGCTTCTGCAGCAGCAGCCGGCACAGCGCCACACGGCGCTTCTCACCGCCCGAGAGCGGGCCGATCTTGGCGTCCCAGGGCGGCAGGCGCAGGGCGTCGGCGGCGACTTCGAGCTGCTGCTCCAGCGTGTGCGCGTCGCCGGTCTCGAGAATGGCTTCAAGCCGCGCCTGTTCGGCGGCGAGCTTGTCGAAGTCCGCGCCTTCCTCGGCATAGGCCGCATACACCTTGTCCAGCTCGGCCTGCGCCGACAGCACTTCGCCGACGCCTTCTTCAACTGCTTCGCGCACGGTGTGCTCGGGATTGAGCCGCGGCTCCTGTTCCAGGTAGCCGATCTTGATACCCGGCTGCGGGCGCGCCTCGCCCTGGTAGTCCTTGTCGACGCCGGCCATGATCCGCAGCACGGTCGACTTGCCCGCGCCGTTCAAGCCCAGCAGACCGATCTTGGCGCCCGGGTAGAACGACAGCGAGATGTCTTTGATGATCTGACGCTTGGGCGGCACGATCTTGCTGACGCCCATCATCGTGTAGATGTACTGCATGGCGATGTCCTGATCCGTAAGGTGGGTCACGCGCTGGCGCGCCCGATACCGTAGAGGCAGCAGGCGGTCGCGTAGGCGCGGAAGGGGCGAAAGTCTAGCAGGGCGGGGCCTGCTTCGCCGCCGCTGCGTGCCGCGCCGGTCGGTGTGCTCGGGCTCATTGATCGCCGGCCAACTCCTCGCCTTGACGATTCCCCGCCAACTCCTGGCGCCCGGACGATTTCATAGGATGGGTCTTGACCCACCGGAGCTGGACGTCCACCGCAGTCATCGAGCCCAAACCCGCGTGGCGGCGCGAAGTCGTCGTCCGCGTTCGGCGACGGGATACAGCGGCCGTGGCGAGCGCCGCGCAAAGGTGGGTCGAGACCCACCCTATCCATAGACCGAGCCTTGACTGCACATGCTGCGGAGCAGCATCGGTCGAAAGTACGGCAGCCTGCGGCCTGATCGGGCGGGTAGAATCCGCGGCTCCCATGGTCAATGCGAGTCCGGCCCCATGACTGCAGCTGCCCCCGCCGCGCCGCGCGGCAAGAACAAGCTCTATCCCAGCGCCGAAGCAGCCCTGCGCGACATCGTCGCTGACGGCCAGACCCTGGCGGTCGGCGGTTTCGGTCTGTGCGGCATTCCCGAGGCCCTGATCGCCGCGCTGCGCGACTCGGGTGCCAAAAACCTGACTGCAATCAGCAACAACGCAGGCGTGGACGGGTTTGGCCTTGGTCAGCTGCTGAGCACGCGGCAGATCCGCAAGATGATTTCCAGCTATGTCGGCGAGAACAAGGAGTTCGAGCGCCAGTACCTCGGCGGCGAGCTTGAGCTTGAGTTCAACCCGCAGGGGACCCTGGCCGAACGGCTGCGCGCCGGCGGCGCCGGCATCCCGGCCTTCTTCACCCGCACCGGCTACGGCACCATCGTCGCCGATGGTAAGGAAACCCGACAGTTCGACGACGGCCACTGGTACGTGCTGGAGACGGCACTGAAGGCCGATGTGTCACTGGTCAAAGCCTGGAAGGCCGACCGCGCCGGCAACCTGGTGTTCCGCAAGACCGCACGCAATTTCAACCCGGCCTGCGCGATGGCTGGCGCGGTCTGCGTGGCCGAAGTCGAGCAACTGGTCGAGATCGGCGAAATCGATCCCGACCACGTGCATCTGCCGGGCATCTATGTCGATCGCATCGTCGTCAATGCCGCGCCGGAGAAGCGCATCGAGCAGCGCACCGTTCGCGCCTCCTGAGCCACCGAGCTGCATAGGGTGGGTCTTGACCCACCGGCTCCCCGTCCCGCCTCGTCCTCATCGGCACCGGCCGCTGCGATCCGCTCTCCGGACGCATGCAACGGGGCCCGCGCCCACCTGAATCCACGATCTCGCGGGCCCGATGCCCGCCCTACTCAAGGAAGTATCGACATGCCCTGGACCCGCGACGAAATGGCGCAGCGCGCCGCCCGCGAACTGAGCGATGGTGCCTACGTGAACCTCGGCATCGGCCTGCCGACCCTGGTGGCCAACCACATTCCCGACGGCATGGATGTGTGGCTGCAGAGTGAGAACGGCCTGCTCGGCATCGGCCCGTTTCCGACCGAGGACGAAGTCGACGCCGACCTGATCAACGCCGGCAAGCAGACCGTCACCGCCCGCGCTGGCGCAGCCTATTTCGGCAGCCACGACAGCTTCGCGATGATCCGCGGTGGCCACATCGACTTGGCAATCCTTGGCGCCATGCAGGTGACCGCCAAGGG
>NZ_JBILJQ010000175.1:0-2621 GCF_044377145.1 Aquimonas sp. | reverse complement strand
ACGAACTTTTGCTGTGCCTTGGGTAGCTTGCTGACCTGCTCCAGCTGATGCAGCAGCTTGGGTGCGGGGCCGCGCTTGCCGGTGGTGCGCGGTTCTGGCGTGCCGATCAGCGCTTCCATCGTGGTGCCCAAGGTCTGCGCGAGCAGGGGCAGCAGTGAGAGGGGCACGCGCCGCTGTCCGCTCTCATAGGCGGTGACGGCTTGCTGTGAGACGCCCAGCGCCTCGGCCAGTTGTACCTGGGTGAGCCCCTGGGTTTTGCGTTGTTGTGCAAGGCGCTCACCGAAGGCGATGAAGAAGGCGCGTTCGTCAGAACTGATGGCCACGGTCGGCGGGTCGATCTGGAGGTGGCGCATACCGTAACCCCGAGGTTCTGGAATCGCGGTTGAAGATACCACGCAAACATGTAACATCGAATTGTGGTTGTTTCCTCGAAAACCCCCTTGACAGGATTCCTGGCCGGAGACCGTTTATGCCCCGCATCCCCGATTCCGAGCTGGACCGGTTGAAGACTGAAGTGTCGCTGGTGCGGCTGATCGAGGCGCGGGGGATCGCGCTGGTGAAGCAGGGCAAGGACCTGGCGGCGCGGTGTCCGTTTCACGAGGAGGCGACGCCCTCGCTGGTGGTGAGCCCGGCCAAGAACCTGTTCCACTGCTTTGGCTGCGGTGCGGCGGGTGGGCCGATCGATTGGGTGATGAAGCTCGACGGCGTGTCGTTTCGGCGGGCGGTGGAGCTGCTGCGGATCGAGCTGGGCGAGGTGGCGGCGGCGCCGCTGCCTGCAGTGCGTGCGGCGTCCGCTGCAGAGTCCTCCTTAGCTGCCGCTTCTGATCCTGCTGCTGCCGCAGTGCCCGCGCTGGATGCGGCAGACGACGCGGCCCTGCTGGCCTCGGTGCTCGACTACTACCACGCGACGCTCAAGCAGAGCCCCGAGGCGCTGGCCTACCTGCGCTCGCGTGGGCTCGACCATCCGGCGCTGATCGACACGTTTCGGCTGGGCTATGCGAACCGCACGCTGGGCTATCACCTGCCGGACAAGCAGCTGAAGGCAGGCGCTGTGCAGCGCGGTGCGCTGCAGCGGATCGGGCTGCTGCGGGCGAGCGGGCATGAGCATTTCAACGGCTCGCTGGTGGTGCCGGTGGTGGCGCCCGATGGCGCAATCACCGAGGTCTACGGCCGCAAGATTCTGCCGGCCTCGAAGCTGCGCGCCGGCACGCCGCTGCACCTGTACCTGCCGGGTCCGCACCGTGGGGTGTTCAACGAAGCCGGCCTGGTCGGGCAGGAAGAAGTGATCCTGTGCGAAGCGCTGATCGATGCGCTGACGTTTTGGTGCGCGGGCTATCGCAACGTGACCAGCGCCTACGGTGTCGAAGGTTTCACCGATGAACTAGTGGCGGCACTGCATCGGCACGGCGCAAAGCGCGTGCTGATCGCGTATGACGCCGACGAGCCGGGCAACGGTGCCGCCGACAAGCTGGCTCCCAAGCTGATGGCCGAGGGATTCGAGTGCTACCGCTGCCGCTTCCCGAAGGGCATGGACGCGAACGCCTATGCGCTGGCGGTGCAGCCGGCGGTGAAGTCGCTGGGCGTGGTGATTCGGCAGGCTGAGTGGGTGGGGCGAGGCAGCGCGCCTAGCCGAGGCCCTATCGGCCTCGGCTGCGCTGACGAGCGCCCGGCCATGGAAGGCCGGGCCGGCGCCACGCACCAGGGACGGTTGCTTGCGGACACCTCGAACGTAGCCGCGCCGGCTGTGGCGGATTCTCCTTTAGCCGCTGCTGTTGCTGCTCCGCTTGATGCAACCGATGCGCTTGATGCGCTCGATGCAGAGCCGGCCGCTCCAAGCGCCGCAGCAAGCGCACCAAGTGTTACGCCCCAGGCTGACCCCGAGCCCCCCGCCTACCGCATCCCACCCACCGAGCCGCCGCTGCCCGTCGACATCGACGACAAGGAACTGCGCCTCACGCTGGGCGATCGCGCGTACACCGTGCGCGGCATCGAAAAGAACCTCAGCTATGAGCAGCTCAAGGTCTGGTTGCGAGTGAGCCGCGGCGATCATGTCCACGTCGATACGGTCGAGCTGTACGCCGCCAAGCAGCGCGCTGCCTGGCTCAAGCAGGCGGCGGTCGAGATCGGTGCAGCCGAGGACCTGCTGCGCGGTGATCTGGCCAAACTGCTGCGCGCCGTCGAGCAGCGGCAGGATGCGGTGATCCAGGCGCAGCTCGCGCCCGCCGCGCCGGTGGATGCAGCGGCCGCGCTGGGCGCGGCCGAGCGTGCGGCCGGCGAGGCCCTGCTGCGCGATCCGGCGCTGGTCGATCGCATCGTGGCCGACGTGGAAGCGACCGGCGTGGTGGGTGAGTCGGCGAATGCGCTGGTGGCGTATCTGGCCTGCGTGTCGCGCAAGCTCGACAAGCCGCTGGCGATCCTGATTCAGAGCACATCGGCGGCCGGCAAGTCGACGCTGATGGATGCGCTGCTGGCGCTGATGCCCGAGAGCGAGCGTGTGCACTACAGCGCCATGACCGGGCAGAGCCTGTTCTATCTCGGCGAGCAGGCGATGAAGCACAAGATTCTGGCCATCGCCGAAGAAGAGGGCGTGCGCCAGGCGGCCTATGCGCTGAAGCTGCTGC
>NZ_JBILJQ010000115.1:0-9253 GCF_044377145.1 Aquimonas sp. | reverse complement strand
TGGCCTGTCGAAAACCTCGCCGGCATCCCTGCCGGCGACCCTTCGGGCGGATCGACCGCCTCCCGCCGCTCCCCAGGGGCCCCGGGTAGAGCGCGGGCGTCGTGCCCGCAGAAGCTGGAGCGAAGCCGAAGCCGAAGCCGAAGCCGAAGCCGAAGCCGAAGCCGAAGCCGAAGCCGAAGCCGAAGCCGAAGCCGAAGCAGAGCAGGCAGAGCAGGCAGAGCGGGCAGAGCAGGCAGAGCAGGCAGAGCGGGCAGAGCAGGCAGAGCAGGCAGAGCAGGCAGAGCAAAGCCGGGTCGGAGCGTACGAACGTGGTTGACCGCGCTTTCCGCGCCCAGCCCGCACGCCTTCAGCCCGCACGCCTTGCGCGGCCCATCGCCACCGCCAGAGCCCCTCTCCCTGTGGGAGAGGGGTTGGGGAGAGGGTCCGGTCTGCGTGGCAATCATCAATTACGCCGCGCAAGTTCTTCCCGACACCCCAACACCCAACACCCAAGTCCCCACTCCCCAGATCGGGCATTTCGCGCTACCTTCACCCGCCTACGCGGCTCCGCCCTTCATTTCAAGGAATCATTCGATGTCAAAACTCTCCCGCAGCATCCTGATCCTGCTTGCCTTCGCCGCCGCTCCAGCAGCCCTTGCACAGACCGTCCAGGTGGCGCGCTCGGCCCCGTACGCCGAGGACGCCGACATCCAGCGCAAAGTGCGCGAAGAGTGCACCGAGCTGAACACCCAGCTGCCCCTGTTCACGCAGGAGTTCGCTCGCGAGAACGGCCTGCAGGTGGAGCTTGTCGACACCATCGATACGTCCGCGGAAGGTCGCGTACTGCAGCTGGAGATCGTTGATGCCGTCAGCATGGGCAACGCTTTCATCGGCCACCAGAAATACAGCCGCGTGCGTGGCGCGCTGTTCGAGAACGGCGAGCAGATCGCCGACTTCCGCGGCCGCCGCAACTCGATGGGCGGTGCGTTTGCCGGCTACAAGGGCTCGTGCTCCGTGCTCGGTCGGACTGTCAAAGCACTGGGCAAGGACATTGCGCAGTGGCTGGCGAATCCGCAGCCGGGGGCTCAGTTGGGGGATTGAGCACTCGGCCCTGCTGTCCGGGTTGCCGCGACTGCCGAGCGCAACGCCGTCGCTGCGCTGACAGCTTCGGACAAGCAATCCTGAAATCGCTTCGGTCAGCCGGTTCGGCTGAATCACGCCTGGGCATCGGCACGCTGAGAGTCCAGGGCGCTGTCGTGGTGTTGTCCAGCAGCGTCGTTATCTCTCCACCATCGAGATTTTGTTGCTCAGCATGAAAACCGGATCCTGTCCTGCCTGTGGGGAACTCCAAAGGTGGCCGTCTCGGCTTCGCATGGCGATCGGCGGCACGAGCGCATGCCGTTCGTGTGGTGAGCGCTTGGCCACCAACGAAGTGTGGTCGCGCAACTGCAATGCGGTGGCCGGATTCCTGATATGTGCCCCGTATCTACTAAGGCAGCGGTACCTGCCGGAGATACCGGGCTACGCTTTCGTGGGCTGGATTCTGTTTGTCTGGCTGGGTGCGATTGCTGTGCTCGCGATGGGGGCGCTTCAAGTTCCTCCACGGCGCCTGCCATTCTTGAAAGTGCTGGGTTTCTCCGCACTGCTGCTCGCTGTGATCGGACTCTTTTTGCTGAGCATGGCTGGCCTACAGCGGCTTGTGGATTGATTCGCGGGTGCCATGAGAAAAAGGGACTCGGTGCCCCGAATGCTCACTCGTTGAACAAGTGTGCTACGTAGGCTCGCGCTGAGCCGATGGCGAAGCCCTGCAACGCACGCTCAACGCTGGCGGCGAGATCTGGTGGCGCGATGTTGGGCTTCGCCTTCGGCTCAGCGCCAACCTACCCAAACTTGTGCCGTCAACGTTGCTCGCTTTCGGCTTCGGCTTCGGCTTCGGCTTCGGCTTCGGCTTCGGCTTCGGCTTCGGCTTCGGCTTCGGCTCCGGCTTCGCTCGTGCTTTGGCTTTGGCTTTGCTCGGCTTCTGCGGGCACGACGCCCGCGCTCTACCCGGGGCCCCTGGGAAGCGGCGTGAGGTGGTCGAATCGCCCGAAGGGTCGCCGGCAGGGATGCCGGCGAGGTTTTTGACAGGCCAGGGATGGCCTGTCCAAAAACCCCGACCGCCTCATGCGTACCCGGAGTGCAGGATGCACGTAGGGCGCGGACGAGGGGTGGCCTTCTCTTTGGTTACTTTCTCTTGGCCACTCAAGAGAAAGTGACTCGGTCGGCCCGCAGGGCCAACCGAAAGCTCTTGATCTTCGCTTCGAGCAACGAGGCAGCGGATCCGCATGAAGCACCGAGCGGAAGCAGAGCCGAGAACAGCGATTCGGCCAGGTTTGGAGCGAGCGCTCCCCCCGCCCTCACCCCAACCAGGGGCAGCAACCGAACGCCCCGACTTTCTCCACGGGGAGAGAGGCAGAAACTGTGGACCCTACGCCGCCCCTTTCCACTCCGGCGTCAGCAGCGACCCAGCAGCCTCAACCGCAGGCGCACCTGCCAGCAGCGCAACGACTGCCGACACATCCAGCGCAGGATGCGTTTCGCGCGCAAGTTCGAGCAGCTCTCCGGCGAGCCGTCGCAAGCACACCAGGTTCGAGCGCATCCGCGCCTTGAATTCGGCATCGCTGAGCGCATCACGCAGGGCGCGGTTCAACTCGGCGAACCAGCCCAGCCGGGCCTGATCGAGGAAGGCCGCTGAATCGACCGCCGCGTGCGGTCGGGAGTTGGCGGCGCACCAGCGCTGCAGCAGGTCCTGCAGCGCGAAATTCAGCGCCTTGGCCTCGGCCAGCTCGGGCTTCAGCCGCGACAGCGTGGTGAGATCGTCGATGCGTCCGCTGAAGAACAGTGCCGCCAGCACACCCCAGTAGTAGGTGTAGTCCCACAGCACCTTGAGCGGCATCACCTGGGCGTCGCCGAACAGGCCGTACTGGCCGCGGTACATCGCCATGGTGCTTTCGTAGAAGCTGAAGTACAGCTGCTCGTACACACCTGCATACGGCTGCCAGGCTTCGTTCGCCAGGTCCTTGCTGATCAGGCGGGCGATGTAGGTGTTGCTGATCGCGATGAAGTCGCTACCGGGCGAGTAGAACGGGTCGAGGAACACGCCGGCCTCGCCGGTCAGCGCCCAGCGGTTCGGGCTGAACACCTGCTTGCAGCCGTAGCTGAAATCGCGGAAGAAGGCGAAGTCCTGCAGCTTGTCGCGCTGTGGCTCGAGCGCGGCGAACAGGCGTGGTTGGTGTTCCGACAGCCAGTGCATGGCCTTGTCGAAACTGTTCATCGTTTCCAGCGGGTGGGTATCCGCCGCACACACGATGCCGACCGAGTGCGAGCCCGACGACAGCGGAATCAACCACACCCAGTAGCCGGGGCCGACCAGATGATTGGTGCTGCGCCAGCGCTCGGGCGGGCTGCAGCGGGCCAGCCACTGTTCATCGCCGGACCAGTCGTGGATGTCGATGCGGCCGTCGATGCGGAACCACACCGCGTTGGCGTGGTGGCCGTTGTCTTCGGCCAGGCCGAGTTTGCGTTTGATCAGGCCGGCGCGGCCGGCGGCGTCGATCACCCAGCGTGCCTGGGCGTGGTGGCGGCTGCCGGCTTCGTCCCACTCGACGTGATGCGCGCGCTCGTCGTCGCGCAGGTCGATCTGGCGCACTACTGATTCGGTGCGGAAGTCGATCCCCAGCGCTCGTGCGCGCTCGCCAAGGAAGTTCTCGAAGCGGCCGCGGTCGAGTTGCCAGGCACCGGTCGGCAGTGACTGGCTGGCGCCGAGTTCGGCGCAGCGATGCGGCGCGGCGTGGCGGTCGGAGAAGAAGAATCGGAAGCCGAACTTGACGATCTGCTCGGCGTCGAGATGTTCGCGCAGGCCCAGCACGGTGCCGAAATAGTGGGCGGCGATTTCGACCGTGCTCTCGCCGATCTTGAATGCCGCCTCGGGCACCGGGTGTGCGCGCCGCTCCAGCACGCGGATGCGCAGCGCCGGGTGCTGGCCGCGCAGCTGCAGGGCAAGGCTCAGGCCCGCCAGGCCGCCGCCGAGGATCAGTACGTCGGTGTCGGTGTCGGCTGCTGCCGTGGCGTCGGTAACTGTGCTCATGCGTTGGAGGCTCCAGCAACGGCCGTGTCGACGGATTCCACCGCCGACATCGGGCCCGGGTCGAAGATCTGTGGGCGCGAGCGCCGCGCCTGGATGTAGCGCGGGATCACCCGGCCATACGTCCAGACCCGGCCGACCACGTGCGAGGTGATGCGGTAGAGGTCGGTCAGCGGGCGGAAGTGGCTGCGGCGGAACTGACCGGCCATGCCGTCGCCGGCGTAGCGCGATTCGATCGGCACCGAGACGCAGCCCATGCCGAGCCGGCGCGCCGCCTGGATCAGGATGTCGGCTTCGAACACGAAGCCCTGACCTGCGACATCGGCGATCTCGCACAATGCGCGCGGGTAGTAGCGTTGGCCGCTCTGGGTGTCGGCGATGCGGTAGCCGGTGGCCCAGGCGATGCCCCAGTCGCCGAACTCGTTGGCCAGCCGGCGATGGATCGGCTGTTGGGCGCGTTTCTTCAGCCGCGCGCCGATCACCACGTGTTCGGGGAAACGTGCCGCGGCGGCGACCAGGCGCGGCACATCCGCCGCCAGATGCTGGCCGTCGCCGTCCATGCTGAGCACGCCGTCGACGTCGAGTTTCAAGGCGGCGCGGAAGCCGCTGCGCAGGCCTTCGCCCTTGCCGCGGCGGCTGTCATGCCGGATCAGGGTGATCGGCAGGTCGACCAAGGCCGCCACCGTGCCGTCGCTGGAACCGTCGTCGACCACGATCACATGCGGCGTGTACAGCAGGGCGCCCTGCACGACTTCGCGGATGCGCAGCTCTTCGTTCAGGGCCGGAATCACCACGGCGGTGCGCTGCAGCTCAGTCATGACCGATCTCGATGGCAAGCAGGCTGCCGTTGCCAGCGTCCAGAGTGCAGCGGGCGTCGCCGCCGGCCAGCGCCTGTGCCAACACCGCGGCCGGGCCCATCGCATTGGCCGCGACGGCTTCGATCAGCGCGCCATGCGCTGGGGGCACGCTGCCCTGCTGCAGGTCGAGCTTGAGTGTGGTGCCATTGCCAAGGCCGTCAGCGCGGCCCAGCACCAGGGCGAAACCGAACAGGCCGGCGCTGCGGGAGGTGTGCGCTACCGGGCCCACGGCGAAGCTGTCGTAGGCCACCAGCAGTACGCGATCGGTGTCGCAGGCCAGCTGCAGCGCAGCCTCGATCAGGCCCTGGCCGAAGCTGGCGTCGAAGGCCGAGATCGCGGTGGCGGGCTGGTGGCAGCCAACGCCGATGGTCCAGTAGCCGGCGGCGGCGTTGTGCACCGAGTTGTGGAAGCGGGTGGGCGAGACATCGGTCGGCGTGCCGGACAGGGTTTCGCACATGTAGTGGGTGATCGCCAGATCGCCGTGGGTCGAGGTGAACACCGAAGCCAGCTCGGACGGGTCAGCGCCGGCAGCACTGCAGGCGGCCTGGGCGACATCCAGCGCCAGCAGCACGGAATCCGGCGCGCGGCGACGCTCGTTGGCCGGCAGCATGGTCGGGCTCGGGCGTTTCGGCGCGCCCTCAATGCGGCCGCCTTCGCCGCGGGCGAAGGCGCGCAGGCTGGCCCAGTCGGGCAGGCCGTCGGTCCAGGCGCCGATGCCCAGCACGTTGATCTCCGGCAGGCGGCTCATGCGCGCGCCTCCGCGCCGAACACCAGCGAGCAGTTGTTGCCGCCGAAGCCGAACGAATTGTTCATCGCGATGCGCACCTCGGCGCGGGTGTTCTCGCGCAGGATCTGCGGGCCGCAGGCCGGGTCGGGCGCATCGCAGTTGAGCGTGCCCGGCAACAGGCCGCTGTCGATCGTTGACAGCGCGAGCAGCGATTCGACGATGCCGGCGGCGCCTAGCGTGTGCCCGGTGTAGGCCTTGGTCGAACTGGCGCGCAGGTGCTCGCCGAACAGGCGCGCGACCGCCCCCGCTTCGATCTGGTCATTGATCGGCGTGGCGGTGCCGTGCAGGTTGAGGTAGTCGACCTGCTCCGGCGCAAGCCCGGCGCGCGTGATCGCCGCCTGCATGCACAGGCGCGCGCCGAGGCCGTCCGGGTGCGGGCTGCTCATGTGGTGGGCGTCGGAGGATTCGCCATAGCCGAGCAGGCGCGGGCCGGCGCCCTCGCGTTCGAGGATCGCGTAGCCGCCGGCTTCGCCCAGCGACAGGCCGCGGCGGGCGACATCGAAGGGTCGGCACTGCTCGGACGAGACCAGGCCCAGCGCGTTGAAGCCGAACAGCACGCTGCCGCACAGGGTGTCGACGCCGCCGACCAGGGCTGCATCGACCACGCCGGCATGGATCAGCCGCGCGGCCTGCGCAAACACCTTGGCGCTGGAGGAACACGCCGTGGCCACGGTCACGCAGGGCCCGCGCAGGCCGGTGGCGGCGGCCAGAAAGCTGCCCAGCGAATGCGGGGTGTGGATGATCGGGCGGTCAAGATCGGCCGGAAACCGATCGCCGTCCAGCCGCGCATACGCCTCCTCGGAGGCGCCGATGCTGGAGGTGCTGGTGCCGATGATCAGCGCCACCCGCGCGGCGCCGTAGCGCTCGATCAAGGCTGCGACTTTGTCCGCCAGCCCGTCCTGCTGCAGGGCGAACCAGGCCAGACGATTGTTGCGGCAGTCCCAGCCGAACAGATGTTCGGGCAGTTCAACCGACTCCAGACCGTCGACGCGGCCGATCCAGGTCTCCAGCGCAGTGGCCGAGAAATCATTGCGGCGCAGGCCGCTGCGGCGAGCGGCGACGGCCGCGCTCAAGGCAGCAAGACCCGGCCCGCAGGCGGTGGTGGCAGTACGGGCGGTGATCGCCAGCGGCGGCATGGCTGAAGACATCGGTGTAGCGGTTCCCTGGATTGGGTTGCGGATGGAGCGGTTGCGGCCAGATCGGCCGCGGATTATAGGTTGGGGCGACCGGGCGGGCCTTCACTTCTGCGGGAATGGGGAATCGGGAGTGGGGAATCGTTGGAGCAGGCTGTGGCGAGCTTCCAGTGAATTGCCTGCGCCGAGACCGTGCGAGCGGCAGTGACTCGCATCACTCGCCGAAGCTGACCACAATGCGCGGGTCGGCTTCGAGCCTCGGCGTGCACGCGTGCGCGCTGCAACCATTCCCGACTCCCGACTCCCGACTCCCGACTCCCGACTCCCGACTCCCGACTCCCGACTCCCGACTCCCGACTCCCGGTGCCACAGCAATGACCCGCCAAGCCCACCGTCTGCGCATCCTGCGCGACAGCGATGCCCTGCACGGCTTGCTGATCGCCGGCCTGGCCCTGCTGCTCAGCGGTGGCGCGCTGTACCTGCTGTACGTGATTCGGGTCTGGAACGTTGCACGACGGTCGCCGGCCTGGCCCGAACTTGATCCCGACGCTGCCACCCGCGTGCTGCTGTTCGGGAAACGCTGCGACAGCGGCGAACCCGACAGCGACTTCGCCCAGCGCATCCAGCGCGCACTCGCTCTGGCCGGACGCCACCCGCAGCTGGAACTCCTGCTGCTGGGCGGTGGGCCGCATCCGACCGAGGCCGAAGTGGCCGCACGCTGTCTGCGCGAGCGCGGTTTGCCGGGCTCGGCGCGGGTGACTCTCGAGGACCAGTCGCGCGACACCCTGGAGAACCTGCGCCATGCGCGCGCCCTGCTGCAGAACGGGCAGGGTGAGGTGCTGCTGGTGTCCAGCCGCTACCACCTCGCGCGCTGCAGCCTGTTCGCGCAGTGGCTCGATATCCCGCATCGCCTGTGTGCGGCGGAAGAACAGTGGGCGCCGAGCTGGCGCGAGCGCGGCCGCATGCTGCTGGAGGCCGGCTACATGCACTGGGTCGACATCTCGCGCCGCTGGGCGCGGCTGATCGGGCATCGGCGGATGCTGGCGAAGGTCAGCTGAGTCCGAGTGAGTCTGTCACCCGCGGTCAGGTAACCGCCAATCCGGCGCTATCGGTGTTCGCGTGATCAAGGCGGGCGCACTGCTTGGGCAGGCCTCGGATCCCTTGGTTGTCGGAGAGACTGAGCTCGCGGACCCACGTCGACAGCAACTCTATCGCCCTTCAGGTGGGTGCCCGTGCGCTTGAGCTTGCCCCCATCGCTGAACACGTCGGCGCGCCAGTTTTGCACGGCGGTTTGCATGCCATCGAACAACTCGGCCATCCTGGTGTGGGCCTCGCCCAGCGCGGCGCTGAAGTCGCTCGCGCCCGGAAAGCCCTGTCCCTTGGCGGCTCCGGCGATCACCTGCATCGCCAACCCCGCATACACGTTCTCGCCGCTGCGCTGCAGTTGTTCTGTCGCAGTGCTGTTGGCATGCTGCGAACGCCTTCCCTCGGAGTCTCCGCATGTCCCTGCTCAGCGCTTCTGAACTGGCCTGGTATGCCACGGGTCGCTTCTACAGAGCCGCCGACGGCAGCCTGGCCGACTACGGCTATTTCCTGCATCTGCCGTTTCCCGACTGCCGCATGTTCTCCGGGGCGCCGGGCGAAACCACGGCCCACTTCACCTTCGCCGCGCAGCCGTTCAAGGGTCGCACTGCCAGCAATGGCAGCCTGTCGCTGGCGCTGGATGCGGTGGGTGAGTTCTCGCTGTATCTGCAGCGCATACCAGGCGGCAACTTCGACAGCCCGGCTTCGTTCGCCCAAGGCGAGCGCATCGCGGTGTTCCGTCGCAGCACGATGGTGGTCGACACCACGCTCAGCGCCAGCGCATCGCCAACCGCCGCGCCGACGCCCGTTCTGATCGCGAATCTGTTCACCGCCTGGCTGATCGACAGCTCGCCGTTCGAGCTGCAGGGCACCCGCTATGACCTCGGCGCTGCAGTCGGCCGTGGCGTCACCCAGTTCGGGTTTGCGGCGACAACACCGGTGGTGCCGGCGCCAAGCGGCTACACCGCCGTGGTGCCGTTCACTGGCTCCGCGATGGCCTTGGGCCGATAGGGGCTGCGGCGGAAATGCCGTGTCGGACCGGCCTTCAATACTGATCTGCATGACCCTGCAGGCGCGAAACTTCGGCCCGCTTCCGCTTCGCCGCACCGGCTGACACCGACAACAGCAGCAGCGAGGAAGACCGGCCTTGGAATGCGGCCAAACCGTAAGCGTCCGCCCACCTCACCTACCTTCCTTACCTGATTCTCCCGACCGTCTCCGGTTTCCCCAACGGAGGACCGGTCGATGGCGTGTTCGGAGGCGTGGCGGTGGCGGGCGCATGTGCGCTCGC
>NZ_JBILJQ010000059.1:0-34567 GCF_044377145.1 Aquimonas sp. | reverse complement strand
TCTTGTGCAGGCGAATGTTCATGCAGTCCTCGGAGCGGAAAGCTCGGTCAGCAGGCCAACCAAGACCTCTCGTCCGACCAGCAGCGCTGACCGATTATGCAGGATGCATTCGTCCGGGATGCGACACGTAGCCGGCCATCCACCAGCGCGGCCAGATACTGCTCCGGCTCGTCCACTCCATGCCCGCGCATCTCGCTCACGACGGTGTCCCGTGAGCTGGCTTCGCGGATCCGCCCGTTGTTGTCGATCAGCAAATCCTCGACCGCTCTACGCACGCCGCTGGGCATGCCGACAAAGCTGCGTTGGTAGAAGCGCTCCAGCACCTGTTCGGCTTCGCCCTGCAGTTGCGCTTGGGTGATTTGCGCCACGCCGGCCTCGATGCGCGCAGCGTTGAGTTCGGCGCACAGCAGGCTGAGCAGCGGCGGGACGGCGTCGATCTCGTCCAGCGCTGTGTCTGCGGGTCGGCCGGCGACATGGCGGACGATCGCTTCGGCCACGGGCAGTTCGACCAGCGCGAGCGTGGCGCCTGCGCTCGGCACATCGCCAGCGCTGGCCAACGGCGTGGCCGCTACGATTTTGCGCCCGGGTTCCAACACCGCCTGCAGGGCGTTCGGCCCGCTGAGTTCCAGCAGCTCCATGCGATTGCGCATCAAGGCCGGGAGCTGGCGTTTGTGGCGCTCAAGTTGGTGCAGATAGTCCTCGCGCAGCGTCAACACCACACGTAGCGCGCTGGCGCCGTGGGCGTAGTCATCGAGGTCGATGCCTGCCGGTGGGCGGTTCTCAATCACCTCGCTGAGCTCAGCCAGCAGGGAGTGGGCTTGCGCGCGACGCTCGGGGCTTTGCGCGAGGGTGAACAGCTCTTCGAACTGATCGAAGACCAGCACCGGGCGCAGCAGTTCGATCAGCTCGCGCGATGCCTGCTGGTGCGCGATCACCCACAGGCGCTGGCCTGCTGGCCTCGTCGATTCGCCGATCGCGGCAGCGAGCGCAGCGTGCACCTGGGCGCAGAGTTCCGGGGCGTCGGCGTCGAAGCGCAGGCGGATCAGCACCGCGCGGCGGCCTTCCACCTTGAGCTTGGGTAGCAGGCCCGCGCCGAGCAGCGAACTCTTGCCCAGACCGCTGCGGCCGTACAGCACGGTCAATGGATTGCTGCAGATGCGCTCGTAGAGCTCGCGGATTTCGGCGTCGCGGCCGTAGAAATAGGCGGCATCGGCCTGGCCATAGGCGCGTAGCCCCAGCCACGGGCGCTCCGGCGTGGCGCTGGCACTGGCGTGGGTGACGGGTGATCCGGGCATGGCTGGGGAGTCGGTCATGGCGCACTACCTCCTCGGTCGTTGCCCGTTGCGGAACTCGTCCCAGTACGCCTTCACCCGCGCCACGAATCCGGACAAGGTGGCCGCGCTGTAGCGTTCGCGTTCGATCGTGTGGAAGGCGGCCGGCTCGCGCCGCACCTGGGCACCCGCTGGCATGTCCAGCAGTAGCGGCAGGTAGAACACCGCGCCCTCAGTGAATCGGTCTTCCGCCCAGCGGCGTTCCTTGTGGAAGTAGCGCTCGTCGTCCACTTCGGTGCGCGGGGAGATCAGCGAGATGAAGAAGCTGCAATCCATCACCGCGACGCGCAGGCCGCGTTCGTAGTTTTCGCCTTGTTCGAGCTGGCGCTTGTCCACCCACACCGGCACGCCGGCCCGCTCCAGCGCGGCGCCGAGTTCCGCCACGGTGACGCGATCTTCCTTGGCGTAGGAGATGAACACCGTGTCCTTGGGCAGGCGATCGGACTGGCGGGTGAAGTAGGCCTCGACATCGACGGCCTTGGCTTCCGCATTGCGCTCGCGCCAGCGCCGCGCCAGCTCGCGAGCGAAGGCGACAGGCTCGATGTGAATGATCCGTGTGGCGCGAGTGGCGCGCTCGAAAAAGAAGGTCATCGCTTCGGAGAAGTGCGCTTTGCCATCGGCGAAGTAGTGGCTGCCGCTGTCCTCGTCGGACAATCGCTTGCCGCGTGCGATGCGCATCATGAAACGCACGATCCAGTCCTCCGAGGGCGCGCCGATCAGCAAGAGGCTGGACTTCTGCAGCTTCGCGCGCAGCACCTCGGTGAGCTGCGGGTGCGCGATCAGCGCATAGATGTACTCCATGTAGTCCTCTTCCCACAGCGCCACTTCGTTGCTGCGGATAGAGCCCAGGATCTGGAACAGCAGCGGCGCTTTGCCATCGCGCGGAATATCGCAACGCTGTGCACCGCCGCGAGTCTCGCCGGTCGGGGTGAACTCGAAGCGCTGCACGTCTGGGTCGAAGCGCCGCGCACGTTGCAGGGCCTTCGCGAGCAGCCCATCCGGCGTACTGGAGACATACAACTCGAAGTCCTCGATGCTGGCCAGCGCTGTGAGCGCCGCGCCCGGTTCCGGATGCTGGTCAAGCAGGTCACTCAGCTCATTGCGCAGGTTCTTGCGCGCGCCCTGATTGGCGATGAAATCGCGCGCTAGCTGAGCCGTGCTGGTGTAGCTCGCCGAATCGGGCAAATTCAACCCCGCTGCCACCTGCGGTGCAAAGTGCTCGTACAGCGGCCGATCGACACCCGCCACCGGCACCGTTACCGCCCGCGCGCCAATAATCGGCACCACATTGCGGTTCGCGATCTCCCGCAGCAGCGCACGCCATTCTTTCTCTTCCAAGGACATCGGCTCCCCTCCTGATGTCGTAGCGAACCCCGCCCGGTGAGTCTAGCGTTGCATCGTGGCTGGCGCCGCGTCTCATCAATGGCCTGCCTGTTCGATGTTTCGCACCATAACGCCGGACCTACCTCTGGCAGTGCCGAACTCATGCTGCCAGGTCGGTCCATGTTTCGCTCCTTTTTTGGGGTGGCGGTAGAAGAGCTATTGCCCCGCAGGATTGTCAGAACTTGGCCTCCCCCAGTCAGATTCTCGCTTCGATCTCTTTCAAGTGCGACAGCCTGCCAGACTCAAGGGCTGAGCCGTTTCGTGGCTTCCGGTATGTCTATTACCGCCATATCGCCTTTGCTCGATCGCTCGCATCGACTGGCGCTCCCAACAACTCGTGCTGTGCCGCAGTGGCTTCGGCCGCACGGCAAAAACCTGAGCCGGGTATCGGCGCTGACGAGCGCTTGATCTCGATGACCAAGGCAGGCCGGCCGGCCCGCACCAAAAGCCGATCAATCTCCGTGCCAACGGCGGTGCGAAAATGCAGCGCAATGGTGCTGGGCCCGGCTGCAGCCAGCAGGGTTTCAATGACAAGGCCTTCCCAGCAGATGCAATGGTCTCAACTCAACTCTCACTGCGCCGCGCTGGGGGGTCAAGTTGTCGAGCAATTTCAGAGGTTCCCTAAACGGTGACGGTCTCAATCCGCACTCCCGAATCCCGAACCCCCACCCTCAAAGCCGCTCATCCACCTGCTCCCGCGGCAGCACGCTCTTGACGTCGAACAGCACGGCGCCGGGTTTGCCCCAGGCGCGCAGGCCGGCGCTGCCGAGCTGGATGAATTCGGCGTGGCCGACCGCCAGCACGATGGCGTCGAACAGGCCGCCGGTGGGGGTGTCGATCAGGTTGAGACCGTATTCGGCGCGGGCTTCGGCGCCGTCCACCCAGGGGTCGTGTACGTCCACCCGCAGGCCGTAGTCGACCAGCTCGTTGACCACGTCGATCACGCGGGTGTTGCGCAGGTCCGGGCAGTTCTCCTTGAACGCCAGACCCAGCACCAGTACACGTGCGTCGACCAGGGGCAGGCGGCGGCGATTCATCAGCCGGATCAGCCGGCGCGCGACATAGGCGCCCATGCCGTCGTTGATGCGACGCCCGGCCAGGATCACATCCGGGTGGTGGCCGATTTCCTGCGCCTTGTGGGTCAGGTAGTACGGGTCGACGCCGATGCAGTGGCCGCCGACCAGGCCGGGCCGGAACGGCAGGAAATTCCACTTGGTGCCGGCGGCTTCGAGCACCTCCAGGGTGTCGATGCCGAGCCGGTGGAAGATCTGTGCGAGTTCGTTGATCAGGGCGATGTTGAGGTCGCGCTGGGTGTTTTCGATGACCTTGGCGGCCTCGGCGACCCGGATGCTGCTGGCGCGATGGGTGCCGGCGCGGATGATCCGGCGGTACAGCGCATCCACGAATTCGGCCGTCTGCGGGGTCGAGCCCGAGGTCACTTTGACGATGTCTGGCAGGCGATGGCTGCGATCGCCCGGATTGATGCGCTCGGGGCTGTAGCCGGCGAAGAAGTCGATGTTGAAGCGCAGGCCCGAGATCTGCTCGATCAGCGGCACACAGACTTCCTCGGTGGCGCCGGGGAACACGGTCGACTCGAACACCACCACATCGCCGCGCTTCACACTGCGGCCGACGGTCGCGCTGGCGGCCATCAGCGGGCCCAGATCGGGCCGCTTGCTGGCATCGATCGGGGTCGGCACGGTGACGATGAAGACCCGCGCCGACCGCAAGGCGGCCGGGTCGTCGGAAAAGCGCAGGCGCTCGATTGCCGCCAGTTCGGAGGCTTCGACTTCCAGGGTGTGGTCATGCCCGGCGCGCAGTTGGGCGATACGGACCGGATCGATGTCAAAGCCGAGGGTGTCGAACACGCGTCCGAACTCCACCGCCAGCGGTAAGCCGACGTAGCCCAACCCGATCACGGCCAGTTTCAGCGCCGGATCGTCGTGCTGCGGGGGGGTGATGCTCTTGCCAATCAATGTGCTCTCCGTCACAGTCTGCGCCCTTTGATTTCGTTGCCGGTCGTCTGGCAGCCTGTTGGGCTTTGGTGGTCGCGGCGTCAGTCGCCTGCGAGAGGACAGTTTTTCGACGATTTGCAGGCTGATAGTGGCTGTGTTGGCTAAAAATCGGCGGATTATGGACCGCGCAGGCGACTTTGTAGCCCGTCCAACCAAAGCCCGACAGGTTGCCAGAGCCCGGCAACCGCGGACAACGAACCGGGTTTATTCCATGCGCTCCATTACCGATGCCCTGCATCCTGCCCGCCGTTGGGTTCTCATCCTGGCGGTGGTCGAGTTCCTGGTGCTGGCCGTGGTCTTCCATCTGGCTGCCTGGCTGCGCTTCCTCGGCGACTCCGCGCTGCTGTCGGCGGCGTTCGGCGACATCCTGCCGCGTGCCTTGATTTTCGCCACCGTGCATGTGCTGGCGATGACCGCGCTCGGCATGTACATCTCGCAGAGTCGCGAAGGCATCAACGGCCATACTGTGCGGGCCGTGGTCGCCTTCGTCGCCGGTGGGCTGTTCCTGATCGCGCTGCTGTATGCGACGCCGCTCAGCCCGATCGGGCGCGGCGTGATGTTGATCGCGATGGCGCTCGGCTTTGTCAGCATCGTGCTGACTCGCTTCATCGTGCTGAAAAAGGTCAGCGTGGACGCGCTGCGCCGACGCGTGCTGGTGCTGGGCACCGGTGAGAAGGCTGCACTGATCAACACCCGCCTACGCCGATTGTCCGACCGCCGAACCTTTCAGATCATGGGTTTTGTGAGCACGCCCGGCGATGCCGACGGGGTGCCGCACGACCAGCACCTCGACGGCAGCCATGGGCTGATTCCGCTGATCGATGAGCACAACGTCGACGAAATCGTGATCGCGGTGGATGAGCGCCGCGGCATCCTGCCGATGGATCAGTTGATCCAGGCGCGCCTGCGCGGGATTGCGGTCACCGAGCTTGGCGCCTTCTTCGAGCACGAAAGCGGCAAGATCAAAATGAATGTGCTGAACCCCTCGTGGCTGGTGTTCAGCGCCGGTTTCGACGCGGGCGCGGTGCGCTCCGCCACCAAGCGTGCCTTTGACATCGCGGTGGCCAGCCTGCTTCTGGTGCTGGCCGCCCCGCTGATGCTGGGCACTGCCCTGCTGATCTGGCTGGAGAGCGGCCTGCGCGGCAGCATCATCTATCGCCAGGAGCGTGTCGGTCAGGGCGGTCGCGTGTTCAAGGTGCTGAAGTTCCGCAGCATGCGCGAGGATGCCGAAAAAGACGGCGTGGCGATCTGGGCACAGACCAATGACGACCGCATCACCCGGGTCGGCCGGGTGATCCGCAAGCTGCGCATTGATGAGCTGCCGCAGGTGCTGAACGTGCTGCGTGGCGAGATGAGCTTCGTCGGCCCGCGGCCGGAGCGGCCGAGTTTCGTTGAACAGCTGACCGCGGAGATCCCCTACTACGCGCTGCGCCACACGGTGAAACCGGGCATCACCGGCTGGGCCCAGCTGCGCTACGCCTACGGGGCCTCGGTCAAAGACGCCGACGAAAAACTGAAGTACGACCTGTACTACGTCAAGAACCACAGCCTGATGTTCGACCTGCTGGTGCTGCTGCAAACCTTCGAAGTGGTTCTTTTCGGCAAGGGCGCGCGCTGACCACGCTGCCCGTGTTCGCGGTGCGGGCTCAGCGGCTGTCCTGATCGACCGGCAGCGGCTTGAGCGGCGAGCTGTACCAGCCGGTGACCCGGCCGCGCTTGAAGCGCACGTGCGAGGGGCCGTACTCCCAGAGTTCGGGATCGCTGATCAAGGGCGCGCCCATCATCCGTTCCACCTGGGCTTCGCTGCTGCCGATGCGGATCCGCCGGTTCTGGCCGGGCACGGAGGCGCTGCCGGTCGGCGTCGTGGCAGCGGCACTGGCGGTCGGGCTCGGGCCGGCGAATGCCGGCACTTCGTTCGGATCCGGGCCGAGCAGGCCGGAAAACCACAGCGCGGCGCCCAGCGCCCCCACCGGGATCAGCCAGAAACCGGAACCGCGCGCTGATGGCTGCGAATACGGCGGAAGCTGGGACGCAGCGTCGGTTGCCTGCTCCGCCACCTCGTCGTCGGACTCGGTGTCCGGGTACGCTGGTGTCGTCGCCAGCGCGAACGCGGGCGGTGGAGCTGCCGGCACCGCGCCGCCCGGCAGCCGCCCGTGCTCGCGCTCGAAGTTGCGCAGGCGTCGATAGGCGGCGGTCAGCTCGTGCATGAGCCGGGTGCGCGTGGCCAGGTCCAGTCCGTCCTGAGCGCGGTCGGGGTGCAGGTCGCTCACCGCCCGGCGCCAGGTACGCTCCAGCGTTTCGAGGCTGCAGCCGGGCTGCAGTCCCAATCGAGCGAAGTCGGAGAGGTAATCGTCTGTGCGCATTTCGACAAATCAAATGTGATCCGTTTCTCATTATGCTTGGGACTGCACTATCATCACAGCCCACCGGCGCGGTCGCCCACAATCGCCCGTCGAACCCCCCAGGACATCTCCACGTGAAAGCACTCCTTCGCGATTTCGGCGCCGCCCTTGCGGGTCTGCTGATTGGCAGTCTGCTGCTGAGCCTGCCCCATCCAGGCCAAGCCGAGGACGCCGCGACCCCTGTTGAAGCGGCGCCGAGCGCGTTCAGCGAGCTGTATCGGATCGGTGTTGATGACCAGCTGCAGGTGGCGGTCTGGCGCAATCCCGAGCTCAGCGTCAGCGTGCCGGTACGGCCGGACGGACGGATCTCGGTGCCCCTGATCGGCGACGTGCTGGCCGGTGGCCGCACCCCGGAAGAGGTCGCCGGCGACATCGAAAAGCAGCTGGCGACCTATGTGCGCGATCCCAAGGTTGCGGTGATCCTGACCGATCTGCGCAGCCACGAATTCATCTCGCGGGTGCGCGTCACTGGCGCCGTACGGCTGCCGGTGTCGATTCCCTATCGGCAGGGCATGACGGTGCTCGACGCGGTGCTGCAGGCCGGCGGGGTCAACGATTTCGCCGCCGCCAACCGCACCCGGCTGTACCGCAAGGCGGCGGGTGAAACCCGCACCATCGATGTGCGCCTGGGCGCGATTCTCGGCCGCGGCGATCTTGAAACCAATGTCGACGTGCAGCCCGGCGACGTGATCACGGTGCCGGAGCGCGCCCTGTGAAAAATGCGGCCCTTCCGGGCCCGGCGAATGCGTCGGGCGCAGATCTGTTTGCGTTGCTGCCCTTGCTGCTGTCGGAAGTGCGCCGGCATGGCGTGCTGCTGCTGGTCGGGTTCTGCCTGATCGCGCTGACCTTCCTGGGCGTCGGTATCGTCATGCCGCGCAAGTACCAGTCGGTCAGCACCATTCTGGCCGGCGAGGCCAACATCATCGCGCCGTTGATGGAAGGCGCGGCAGTGCCGACCGGGGTCACCGACCGCGCGCGCATCGCCCGCGAGGTGATCTTCACCCGCAACATCATGGGCCAGATTCTGGATGCCGGCGGCTGGAGCGCGACCGTCACCGAGCCGCTGGCGCGCGAGCGCATGATCGAGGAGATCAAGCAGCGCACCCGCATCGACAGCCCGGGCGCCAACCTGATCCGCATCAGCTACACCGACGACGTGCCCGAACGCGCGTTCCAGGTCGCCACCCGCTACGCCGACCTGTTCATGAGCCAGAGCCTGGAAGCCAAGGAACGTGAAAGTCGCGAAGCCTTCGAGTTCATCGCGGCGCGGGTGGAGGAATACCACCAGAAGCTGACCGACGCCGAGCAGCGCCTGAAGGAGTTCCGCAGCGCCAACCTCGATGCGCGGCCGGGCAGCGATGTCGACGTGCGCACCCGGATCGCCGAAGTGCGCTCGCAGATCGAGACTGCGCGCACCAATCTGTCCGAGCTGCAGATGCGCGAGACCGCCTTGACCGGCCAGATCAGCGGCGAAGTGGAAATCGCCGATGTGCGCAGCCGTTCCTCGCAGTTCCGCGCGCGGCTCGGCGAGCTGCAGGCACAGCTCGACACCCTGCGTCTGGACTACACCGACTCCTACCCCGATGTGGTGCGCGTGCGCCATCAGATGGAAGACCTGCAGGCCGCGCTGCAGCGCGAGGAAAGCGCGGAAGCCAGCGGTGCGCGCAGCGACGATAGCGCTGCGGCGGTCAACCCGCTCTACCAGCAGCTGCGCTCTGATCTCGCCCGCGTGCGCGGCGACATGGCCGCGCTGCGCGCCCGCATCACCGAAAACGAGGCTCTGCTCAACGAAGAGCTCGATCGCGGCCGGCGCGTGGCCGATTCCGAGGCCTCGCTGGCCGAGTTGACCCGCGACTACGAGGTCAATCGCGACATCTACCAGGACCTGCTGCGTCGACGCGAAAACGCGCGCGTGTCGATGAGCCTGGACGCCGAGCGGCGCGGCCTGACCTTTCGAATCCAGGAATCCGCGGCCCTGCCGCTGCAGCCGACCGGTCTGCGGCTGATGCACTTCGCTGCCGCCGGCATTGGCCTTGGTGCAGCGGTGCCGCTGGCCCTGCTGTTCGCGCTGCTGCAATTCGATCCGCGCGCGCGCAACGCGCAGGCACTGGCGGCCAGCCTGCCGGTGCCGGTGCTGGTCAGCATCCCGGAGTTCCGCACGACCCGCGATCGCCGGCGCACCCTGATCCGGCTGCTGTTCGCGATGCTCGCAGTCGGCGGGGTGGCAGCTCTCTACGTTTGGGCGGCGATCAGTCGCGGAGCGATCGTGCTATGAGCAATCGACATCAAGTGGAACCCCAGTCGGTCAACCAGGCGCTGATCCAGCGCGGCGGCGGCCAGACCGCCTACACCGGCAGCCAGCTCGAAGCGCGCCGCATCGTCGGCCACGACATGGCCGACTCGCGTCCGGCCGACGCCTTCCGCGATCTGCGCACCCAGCTGCTGGCGCGAGTCGGCGGCAATGGCCTGACCCTGCTGGTGGTGCCGGTGGCGCACGGCAGCGGCGGCAGTTTCGTGTCGACCAATCTGGCCTCGGCGATCGCGTTCGATGAGCGTCGCACGGTGATCCTGGTCGACTGCTGCCTGCGCGCACCGATGCTGCATAAGCGGGTGGGCGTGTCCGGCGATGCCTTCGGCCTGGTCGATTTTCTGGAAGGCCGGGTCGATCGGGTCGAACAGGTGGTGCATGCCACCGGCGTGCCGCGCGTACTGCTGGTGCCGGCCGGCCCACGGCGCGAGGCCAGCGGCGATCTGCTCGGTTCGGCACGGATGCGCCTGCTGCTCGATTCACTGCGCGGCGCCAGCGGTAATGTGACCGTGATTCTCGATGCACCTGCGGTTGCGGCCTCGCCCGACGCACGCATTCTGTCCGGGCTGGCCGAGCTGTCGGTGCTGGTGGCGGGCTACGGCCGCGACACCCCGAACGCGGTCAAGGAATCGACCAACGTGCTCGACCGCGTTCGCTTGGCCGGGGTGGTGTTCAACCGGGTTCCCGCCTGAATCCGTTCCGCCCCACCCGACCCACAGGAATGCGTATGCACCCGAGCACGACTGCGAAGCCGCGCGCACCCGGCCTGGCTGCGGCACTGGCACTGCTGCTGCCCGCTGCGGTGCCGGCTCAGAACATCAGCCCGGAGACGCCGCTGCGGCTGGACTACCGGCTGGGCTTCGGCATCGAGCACAACGACAACATCCTGCGGACGCTGGATGCCGCCCAGTCTGAAACCCTGCTGCTGCCCCGGCTGGCGTTCGCACTCGCAAGCGACAGCGAGCGGCTGTCGCTGCAGGCGGCCGGCGATCTCGAATTCCGCAGCTACCAGAACAACAGCTTCGACAACGAGCTCAACACCCGGCTTGGCCTGCGCGGCAGCTTCAACATCCTGCCGCAGCGCCTGAGCTGGGTGTTCGAGGACTACCTTGGCCTGCAGCCGGTGGATGCGTCGGCGGTGGATCGCCCCGACAACCGCCAGCGCACCAATGTACTGGTCACCGGCCCGACCTTGAGCCTGCGGCCCAGCGCCAACAGTCGCCTGCTGGGCGAGTTGCGCTACGTCGACTCCTGGGCCGAAGAGACCGCGGACTTCAACAGCGAGCGCATCAGCCTCGCTGTGCGTGGCCTGCGCCAGACCTCGCCGCGGATGAGCCTGTCGGCCAACCTCGAATACGGCGATGTCGAGTTCGACCGCGCAGACAGCCGTGGCCAGCCCTACCGTCGCACCGATGCCTACGGCCGGATTGATCGCCGCGGCGCGCGCAGCGAGTGGTCGCTCGATCTCGGCGGCAGCCGCATCGCGCCGGACGCAGGCGACAGCCTCAGCGGCCTGCTGGCGCGCGCGCGCCTGGCTTTCGAGCCGACCGAATCGAGCCGGATCGAGGCGCGGCTGTCGCGGCAATTCGCCGATGCGGTGCAGGACCTGGTGTTCGCAGCCCCGCGGCTGGAAGACTTCGATCAGCCGATCAGCCTGCCCAGCCAGCGAACCAGTTTCTTGAGCGCTGATCTCTACCGCGGCATCGACGCAAGCGTCGGCTACGTGCGTGACAGTGCGGTGGGTTTTCTGCGCGCCGATGCCTACAGCCGTGAGCTCGACTACCTCGAAAACGACACGCTTGATCAGGAAGTCCGTGGCGCGGTGCTGGGTGCCTCGCGCCAGCTACGCAGCAACCTCGCCCTGAGCGGATTTGTCGGCGTCGACTGGCGCAACTACCGGTTCGATGGCCGCGAGGACCGCGAGTCCTCTGCCGGGCTCGCCCTGCGCTGGCAGTGGCTGCGCAATCTGGGTCTCGACGTCGGCTACAGCCACAACCGTCGCGACAGCGACGTGGCGACCCAGGTCTTCCGCGAGAACCGGGTATCACTGACTCTGACCTATACCCGGCGCTAGCAGCCTGTCGGACTCTGGTTGGCCGGGCTGCAAATCCGCCTGCGCGGTCCACTATCCGCCGATCCTTGGCCAAGAGCCCACTGGCGCCTGCGAATCGTCGAAAAACTGTCCTCTCGCAGTCGACTATCGCCTCGACCCCCAAAGCCCGACAGGCTGCTAGTTCGCTGCGTGCGCCGCCGTCAGCCACCCGTGGAGTGTTGCGCGCGTATTGGCAGGTGAATCCAAGCGATCGGTTCGCCACCCCGCCCATGCGCGGGGCGTAGCGACCCATCCCACGCAACCCCTACGCGCCTGCAGCTGCGTAGTATCCGGGCACGTGTATCCATGATTCCTCGCGCGTCCGGAGCGTCCAGGCATGTACCGATCGCTGCTGCTATTGCTGCTCTCCATCCTGATCGCGCCCGCCGCGAGCGCGCAGCCCTCGGTGCCATCGGCGCTCGAACCCTGGCGCGGCTGGGCCCTGCACGGACTGGACACGCTCGACTGCCCGCAGCAGGCCGATCAGAGCTTCGAACTCGATGCGGGGCTCTGCGCCTGGCCGGGTGAGCTGCGCATCGAAGCCGGCGCCGATGGCGCGGTCTTCAGCATCGATTGGACGCTGGAAGCAGCGGGCTGGGTCAGCCTGCCGGGCGACGCCCAGCACTGGCCGCAGTCGGTGCGTATGAACGGCCAGGACCTGGCCGTACTGGAGCGCGAGGGCCACCCGATGACCTGGCTCGGCGCCGGTCGCCATCGCATCGATGGCCGGCTGCCGTGGTCGAAGCGGCCGGAGACATTGGCGGTACCCGCCACCGTCGCGCGGATCGCGCTGAGCGTCGACGGCCGTGCGGTGACGGTGCCCGAACGCGACGGCAGTTTTCTGCGTCTGGGCCGTGCCGCTGCCACCGCGCCGGAAGCCGATGCGCTGGAGCTGCGGGTGTTCCGGCGCGTGGTGGATGGCTTGCCTCTGCTGCTGGAAACCCGGATCCAACTCTACGGCGCCGGCCAGCTGCGCGAAGAGCGGCTGCCGCAGGTCTTGCCGGCCGGCTTCGTGCCGCTGCAGCTGGACAGCGACTGGCCGGCGCGGCTGGAACCCGACGGCAGCCTGCGCGTGCAGGTGCAGGCCGACCAGAATGAAGTGGTGCTGCTGGCGCGCGCCGCCGAGCTGCCGGCGCGCATCGTTCGCCCACAAACCACCACGCCCTGGCCCGCCCAGGAAATCTGGAGCTACGCGCCCGATCCCGGTCTGCGCGGTAGCCGCGCCTCCGGCCCGCTGGAGGTCGACCCGCGCCGCGCCGATGTGCCGCATGACTGGCTGGACCTGCAGGCCTTCGCGCTGGCGCCGGGCGAGGCGATCGAGATCGAAGAGCGCGGCCGCGGCGAAGGCGTGGCCGGCGGCAATCGGCTGAGCCTGAGCCGCCAGCTGTGGCTGGACTACGACGGAGGCGGCTACAGCCTGCGCGATCAGCTCAGCGGCGAGCTGCGCGAGGGCTGGCGGCTGGAGGCGCTACCGCCGCTGCTGCTGGAATCGGCCCGCGACGGCGCCGGCGAACCGCAGCTGATCACCCAGACCGCCGCCGACGGTGCGCGCGGCCTGGAGTGGCGCAGGGCCGCGGTCAGTCTCGCTGCCGAGTTGCGCGTCGATCAGCGGGTGACCCTGCCCTTGGCCGGCTGGAACCAGCGCTTCGAAAGCGTCGACGTGAACCTGCACCTGCCGCCTGGCTATCGCCTGCTGCACGCGCCCGGTGCCGAGCCCGGCAGCGGCGACTGGCTGGGGCGCTGGCGTCTGCTCGATGTATTCCTGCTCGCGGTACTCGGCCTGCTGGCCTGGCATGCACTCGGTGTGGCCGGCAGCGTGGTCAGCGTGAGCCTGCTGCTGCTCGGCTACCACGAAGCCGAGCTGCCGCTGTTGACGATTGGTGCGGCGCTGGGCGCAGGGCTGCTGGCGCGGGCGCTGAGCAGCGGCCGGCTCGGCCTGTTCACCCGCTGGCTGCGGCGTGCGGTGCTGCTGTTGCTGGTGCTGCTGGCGCTGCCGTTCGCGATCGGCCAGGTGCGGCTGGCGCTGTATCCGCAGTTGGAGATCGGGCGTGGCGCGAGCATCGGTGACGCCCATCTGTCGGCGGGCATGGTGCTCGATCAGGCCACGCCGATGTCGCTGCCGGCGCCTGCCCCGTCGGCTCCGGGTGCGGCGGAAAGATACGCACCCGAGGACCGCGCCAGGCTTGAACAGATCTCGGTCACCGGCAGCCGCATCAAACGAACCGATCTGTTCCAGGGCTACAGCCAGAACACCGTGATGCAGGCCGGGCGCGCGCTGCCGCAGTGGAGCGGCGGCAACCTGCACAGCCTGCGCTACCCCGGACCGGTGACCGCCGATGAGCCGCTGCAGCTGCGCATCCTGCCGCCGTGGGCGCTGCGCGGTCTGCGCGTGCTGATGGTTGGCCTGCTCGGCCTGCTGCTGTGGCAGCTGTTGGGCAAGCCGCGACTGCCGCAGCTGCGCCCGCGACCGGCGTCAGCCGCGACCCTGCTGCTGCCGCTGCTGCTGGTCGGCGGTTTCTCATCCCCGGCGCGCGCGCAGCCCGCTGCCGCCTTGCCCGGGCCTGAGCTGCTGCAGGCGCTGCGCGAGCGCCTGACCGCCGCGCCCGAATGCGCGCCGGCCTGCGCGCGGATCGCGCGCATGGACCTGCGCGTCGACGGCGAATCGGTCTGGTTGGACCTCGAAGTGCATGCGCAGACGCGGGTCGCCCTGCCGCTGCCGCAGCCACAGGTTGAAGACGCCGCGGTGCTGGCCGAACTGCGGCTGGATGGCCAGCCGCTGACCGATCTGCTCAACGTCCACGGCCGCTGGCTGGCGCGGGTGCCGGCGGGGGTGCATCGCTTGCAGCTGCGTCTGCTGCCCGGCGGCGATCGTCTGCGCTTGGCCCTGCCGCTGCGGCCGGCGCTGATCCGCTTGGTCGACGCCAGCGGCGGCTGGCTGCTGTCCGGCGTGGACGACGAGGGCGTCGCGCAGGCCGGCTCGGTGCAGCTGCAGCGCGCGCGCAGCGCCGCAGCGGCAGACACGGTCGCGGCGGCCGCCGCGCAGACCTTCCCGAACTACGTGCGGGTGGTGCGTCGGCTCAACCTGGACACGCAGTGGAGCCTGAGTGGCTCGCTCCAGCGGCTGGCTCCGGTCGATGGCGATATCGCGGTCGAAATCCCGCTGCTGGTCGGCGAGCGTGTCGGCAGCCCTGGCCTGAGGGTGCGCGAGGGCCGGGTCGAGCTGGTGATCGCGGACGGCGAGGACAGCGCCAGCTGGCACAGCCAGCTTGATCGTCAGCACCAACTGGAGTTGATCGCACCGGCGCTCGACCAGCAGGCCGAGGAGTGGCGCATCGCGGTCGGGCCGATGTGGCGCGCCGAGTTCAGCGGCGTGCCCGAGAGCATCGACCCGGAGGCGATCGGCGACGACCTGCACGAGTTCGTGTTCCATCCGCGGCCGGGCGAGCGCCTGCAGATCAAACTGAGCGAACCGCTCACCGCACCCGGCGCGAGCCTGGCGCTGGAGCGCGTCGAGCTGCGCAGCGTGCTCGGCCGCCGCGCCCGCGACCACCATCTGCAGCTGGTTCTACGCAGCACCGCCGGCGGCGAGCATCGGCTCGCGCTGCCGGCCGACAGCGAGCTGGTCAGCGTCAGTCGCGATGGCGAAACCCTGCGCCTGTCCGCGCGCGATGGCGCGCTCGATCTGCCGCTGCAGCCGGGCACCCAGACCTACGACGTGCAGCTGCGCGAAACCGTGGCGATCGGGCTGTCCAGCCGGGGGCTGACGATCGATCCCGGCCTGCCGGCGGCGAATATCCACCAGTCCCTGGAACTGCCGGCCGGACACTGGGTGCTGTGGACCTCCGGCCCGCGCCAGGGCCCGGCGGTGCTGTACTGGGGCGAGCTGGCGGTGCTGCTGCTGTTGGCGCTGGCGCTTTCGCGACTGCCGCACAGCCCTCTGCGCGGCTGGCAGTGGCTGCTGCTCGCGCTGGGGTTCAGCGCGGTCAGCGTGTACGCCCTGCTGCTGGTGGCGGCTTGGCTGTTCGCAGTGACCTGGCGGGCGCAGCGCGATCCGGCCATGCTCGGGCGCGCCTTCAACCTGGCCCAGCTCGGCCTGTTGCTGCTGACCGGCGCCGCCCTGCTGGCGCTGGTGACGGCGGTGCCGCTGGGCCTGCTGGGACAGCCCGACATGCGCATTGTCGGCAACGGCTCCAGCGCGTGGATGCTGAGCTGGTTCAGTGATCGCCACGAAGGCCCGCTGCCGGCGACCCAGGTGCTGAGCCTGCCGATCGCGGTGTACCGCGGGCCGATGCTGGCCTGGGCACTGTGGCTGGCGGCCAGCCTGGTCGGCTGGCTGCGGCTGGCGCTGGCGGCGTGGATGCACGGCGGCTATTGGACGCCTTGGCGTCGAGGCGTCATACCCCCGGCGCTGCCGGAGGCACCCACAAGCGCTGATAATGGCGCCCCCGGCGCGGCGCGCTTCGAGTGATGCGGAGGTTCCCTTCCTGATGTCCAGCCCGTATGCGCCCGCCCTCAGCCTTGCCGACCACGTGTGCGTGGTGGCCCTGCATCTCGACGTGCTGGAGGCCGATTTCGAACTGCTCGATGCCGCTGAGCGCGCCCGCGCGGTGCGCTTTGCCACGCCGCAGCTGCAGCGCCGCTTCATCGCTGCGCACAGCGGCCTGCGGCAGGTACTGGCGCAGGCCACCGGGCGGCTCGCGACCGAGCTTGTCATCGCTCAGAACGCACTGGGAAAACCTTTCCTTCCGGCTGAATCGCAGCTGCATTTTTCGCTCAGCCACTGCGGCGGGCAGGCCCTGGTGGCGCTGGCCGACGCGCCGCTCGGGGTCGATATCGAAGCCCTGATCCAACGCGATACCGGCGTGCTGGCCACCCAGATCCTGACCCCGGCCGAGCTGTCGCGCTGGCAGTTTCTGCCGCAGTACGAGCAGATCGAATCGCTGACCGAGGCCTGGACGCGCAAGGAAGCGCTGCTCAAGGCCTGCGGGCTCGGCCTGCGCACGGACCCGAGCACGCTCGACGCCAGCCCGGGCGAGGCCGCGGTGCCGGCCGGCGGACGCTTCTGGCTGAGTGGTTTGAGTGCTGCGCCGGGCCACTGTGCGGCCTTGGCGCAATCGCTGCCGGCGAAGCCGGTGCAACGCTTCCGCCTGCGCGCGCAGGGCCTGCTCGAATCCGAAGCGTCGACCGCGGCGATCGCGTGAAGTCGCCGCTGCCCGAGAAAACCTGCCCGGTCTGTCAGCGGCCGTTCCAGTGGCGCAAGCGCTGGCAGCGCTGCTGGGACGAGGTCATCTACTGCTCCGACGCCTGTCGCCGCGGCACCCCGCGCGGCCGCGCCGGCGCCGCGGTGGCCCAGACCGCGCCAGCTACCCTCCGGCCCTCGAAGACGCGCCGCTGATGCGCTGCGCGCGCATATTGAGCCGACACCCGCCGTTGCAGCGCGTGTGCGGGTCGCAGCCCGGGGGAGGCACGCGATGATCGCCGGTTGGGTGCTGCTGCTGGTCTCGCTGGTCTATATCGCCATTCTGTTCGGCGTCGCCTACTACGGTGACCGTCGTCCGCTGTACCCGGAGCGCACCTGGCTGCGCCCGATCGTCTACAGCCTGGCGCTGGCGGTGTACTGCTCGTCGTGGACCTTCTACGGCGCGGTCGGCAGCGCGGTCACCGGCGGCTGGTCCTACCTGCCGATCTACCTCGGCCCGATCCTGATGTTCGTGTTCTTCAGCGGCATCATGCGCCGGCTGATCCACATCGCCCGCGAGCAGTCGATCACCTCGATCGCCGATTTCATCGGCAGCCGCTTCGGCAAATCGCAGGCCCTCGCCGCCCTGGTCACGGTGATCGCGATCATCGCCGCGGTGCCCTACATCGCGCTGCAGTTCAAAGCCGGCGCGATGAGCATCGAGGTGCTGAGCGGCGCCGGCAATGGCCTCGGTCAGGGCCAGCCGCCGGTGCTGGCCGATTCGGCGTTCTACCTCGCGGTGCTGCTGGCGGTATTCGCGATTCTGTTCGGCACCCGACGCATCGACGCCACCGAACACCACCACGGCCTGATGCTGGCGGTGGCATTGGAATCACTGGTCAAGCTGCTCGCCTTCGTCGCCGTCGGCGTGTTCGCCCTGTACTACGTGCCGGATGGCTGGGCCTTCGAGCTCGGCGCCCACATCGACACCCTGCCGACGGTGCCGAACGGCTTCATCGCCCAGACGGTGCTGGCGTTTCTCGCCATGTTCTGCCTGCCGCGCCAGTTCCAGGTCGGGGTGGTCGAGTGCGCGAACCCGGCCGACCTGAAACTCGCGCGCTGGGTGTTCCCGCTGTACCTGCTGATCATCTGTGTGCTGGTGCTGCCGATCGCCGCCGCCGGCACCCATCTGTTCGCCGACAGCGGCGTGCACCCCGATTCCTACGTGCTGCAGCTGCCGCTGGCGGCGGGGCAGAATGCACTCGCTCTGCTGGTGTATCTGGGCGGGTTCTCGGCCGCGACCGGCATGGTGATCGTCGCCACCGTGGCGCTGTCGACCATGGTCAGCAACGACCTGGTGGTGCCGGCCCTGCTGCGTTCGCCGAAGTACGCGCGAGGCGCGCCGCCGGATCTGTCGGTGCTGGTGCTGCGTATCCGCCGTATCTCGATTGTCGTCATCGCCTTGCTGGCGTATGCCTACCATCGCGCTGCCGAAGCGCAGCAGAATCTGGCCGACATCGGCCTGTTGTCTTTCGTCGCGGTGGCGCAGTTCGCGCCGGCGATCATCGCCGGCCTGTACTGGCGTGGCGCCAGCCGGATCGGCGCGATCGGCGGGTTGAGCGCCGGCTTTGCGGTGTGGACGCTCACCCTCCTGCTGCCGACTCTGGCCGAGGCCGGCTGGATGGACGCCGAGTGGATCCGCAGCGGCCTGCTGGGTCAGGCCTTCCTGAGGCCGCAGGCGCTGTTCGGTCTGTCCGGCTGGAATGCCATCACCCACGGCACCTTCTGGTCACTGCTGATCAATACCGCGGTGCTGGTGTTCCTGTCGCTGCGCTACCGCCCCAGCATCGACGAGCGCCTGCGCGCGCTGCCCTTTCTCGACCCCTGGTATCGGCGCCCGGTCGGTGCGGTGATCGAATGGCGCGGCCGGCTGTCGGTGGGTGACCTGCGCTCGATCACCGGCCGCATCCTCGGCCAGCGCGCCGCCGAGCGCGCCTTCGACGACTACGCCCGCGAAACCGGCCGCAGCATCACCGACAGCGAGGCCGCCGAGCGCGGCCTGCTGCAGTACACCGAGCGTCTGCTGGCGGGTGCCATCGGCGGTGCCTCGGCGCGTCGCGTGCTCACCACCGCGCTGCGCGGCACCGGCCTCGATGTCGGCGAAGTGGTCTCGCTGCTGGACGAGGCCTCGCAGGAGCTGCGCTTCAATCGTGAACTGCTCGCCGCAACGCTTGAGAACATTTCGCAGGGCATCAGCGTGGTCGATGCCGAAATGCGCCTGGTGGCCTGGAACCGCCGCTACCTGGAGATGTTCGACTACCCCGAAGGCATGGTCTACGTCGGCCGGCCAGTGGCCGATCTGATCCTCTACAACGCCGAGCGCGGCGAATGCGGCCCTGGCGGGGTGACCGAACACGTGCGCAAGCGCATCCGCTACATGCAGCGCGGCAGCCCGCATGTGTTCGAGCGCGTGCGCGCCGACGGCAGCGTGCTGGAAATGCGCGGCCGGCCGATGCCCGGCGGCGGCTTCGTCACCACCTTTACCGATGTCACCGCCTACAAGCACGTCGAGCACGCCCTGATCGACGCCAACGAAACCCTGGAGCAGCGCGTCGCGCAGCGCACCGGCGAACTCTCCGCGGCGCTGGAGGCGCAGCGCACCGCCAAGCAGGAGGCCGAGGCCGCCAACCAGTCGAAAACGCGCTTCCTCGCGGCCGCCAGCCACGACCTGCTGCAGCCGATGAATGCGGCGCGCCTGTTCACCTCGGCGCTGAACGCCAAGCCGCAGATCGACGCCGACGCACGCCTGCTGGCCGACCGCATCGACAGCGCGCTGCGTGCGGCTGAAGACCTGCTCGATGGCCTGCTGGATATCTCGCGCCTGGATTCGGGCTCGCTGCGGCCCGACCACACCGTGTTCACCGCCGATGTCCTGTTCCGTTCACTGCAGGAGCAATTCGCGCCGATGGCCGAACAGCGCGGCCTGGAGCTGCGGGTGCGCGCCGCCGCAGGCTTGGGCGTGCGCAGCGACCGCGGTCTGCTGCGACGCATCCTGCAGAACTTCATCGCCAATGCCCTGCGCTACACCCAGCATGGCGGCGTGCTGCTGGCGCTGCGCGTGCGCGGTGATGCAATCGAATTCCAGGTCTGGGACACCGGGCCGGGCATCGCCGAAGAACACAGCGCGGTGATCTTCCAGGAGTTCCGCCGGCTGGAGCAGCCCTCGCCCTGGGGCGAGAAAGGCCTGGGCCTGGGCCTGTCGATCTGCGAGCGCATCGCCCGCATGCTCGGCCACCCGATCGCACTGAGTTCCCATCCAGGCCGCGGCAGCGTGTTCAGCGTGCGGGTGCCGCGCGCACCGCTGTCGGAAATCGCCGCGCCGGCCAGCATCGAGTTTGTGCCGGGCCCGGTCGACGGCCTGCGCGTGCTCAGCGTCGACAACGATCCCAGCATTCTCGAAGGCATGCGCGCCCTGCTGCAGCGCTGGGGTCTGCTGGTCGACACCGTCACCGGCCTGGAGCCCGCCCTGCTGGCGGTGCGGGCGCAGCGCCCCGACATTCTGCTGGTCGACCTGCATCTGGGCGAAAGCCTTGATGGCCTGTCGGTGCTCGACATCCTGCGCCGTGAGCTTGGCCCGAATGCACCGCCCGGCGCGCTGGTCACCGCCGAGAGCAGCGACGAACTGCAGCGCCGCGCGCGCGAGGCCGGTTATCCGTTGCTCAACAAACCCGTCCGCCCGGCTGCCCTGCGGGCATTGATTGCGGCCCTGGCGAAACGTCGCGAACGCAGCGCTGAGCGCAGTTGAGTGCGCGATCAACGTCGCTTTGCGAACGCGCCTGATCGCTGCCGGCAGGCGCTGGATGGTGACGCGATGAGACACTATCCACACCACGGGCGGCGCCACCAGCGGCGCCGCGTCCATTCCGCCATACGAGTACAGCGCCATGAATTCCCTATTGATCTCCTGCGTTCGAGTGTTCCTCAGTGCCCTCCCGCTGTTGCTGGCCGCAGGCGCGCCGGCGCAGGCCAACGCCGCCGACGGCTTCCAGCTGCGTTCGCTCTCGGCAGAGCCGGGCACGCCGCAGGTGCTCCGCGCCGGAGTGCCGGTGGTGCTTGAATTCAGCGGGGTCTGGCGTGACAGCTGCGTGCCCACAGTGCTGGCGCTGGAAGGCACTGGCCGACAGCGGGTGCTGCGACTGGCGCCGCGGCCGTCGGGCAGCGGCTGTGCCGCTGTGCTGACCCCGTTCGCGCGTCGGCTGGAACCGCTGCGCTTTGCCGACGACTCGATCGGCGTGGTCAAGGTCGTGGTGGTCGAAGCCAATGCCGGCTGGGTCAGCGCGCACGAGCTGGTGGTGCTGAGCGCCAATCCCGCCGCCACACCAATCAGCGCCTTCAATGTCGACGGCTCCTGGTTCGACCCGACGCGCAGCGGCTCCGGTCTGCTGCTGCAGCATCGGCGCGCGGGCGCGCAGGAATCGCTGTCCGGCATCTGGTTCAACTTCACGCCCAGCGGCGACTCGCGCTGGCATGTGCTGGGGGCAGCGCGCTGGGTCACGCCTTCGCGCGCCGAGGGCCTGGTCTATCGGGCCAGCGGCCAGCCCTACGGCTGCACCGCGGAGTCGCCCAATCCAGACTGCGTGTTCACGCCTGCGGCCAATGCCGAGGTCGACACCGTCGGCCTGTTCAGCATCGAGTTCGAGGGCGCCGACCGCGCCGAGCTGCGCTTCAGCCTGCCGGGGCAGATCAGCGTTGACCCGGTGCCGGGGCGGTCGATCTGGCTGCAGAAGCTGCAGTAGCTGCTAGGGCGCGACCGTGCCGGCGCCGCCCGGCGCGCACTGCGGGTCGTTCGGCGAAGGCGGTTGCAGCAGCACGCTGAAGCTGTTGTAGCCGCCCGCTGCCATGATCGCCGCATAGCGCCCGTCGGCCTTGAGCGCGTCCAGCGCCTGCTGCCAGCGCTGCACGGTGGCCGCAGGCACATTGGTCGACAGGGCGAGATACAGGCAGATCCGGCGTGCGCTGAAGGCGTGCGCGAACTGCTCGGGCGCGAGCTTGGCCTCCTCCAGCACCGGGCCCAGCGCGGCGTTGTCGATGAACCAGTAGTCGATCCGGCGCAGCGCCAGCTGCTGCGCGCTGGAGACCGGGCGATTGGCTGCGACCAGATTGTCAAAGCCCATCTCGAGCAGGTACTGCTCGCGCGCATCACCGCGCACCACGCCGATCGCTGTCGCGGCTTTCAGATCCTCAAGCGACTGCACCACCCGCGTTTCCGCGTGATGCCGGTAGAAACTCCAATCGGCCACCGCCAGCGGCCCCACCCACTGCATCAAACCTTCGCGCCCGGCAATGCGCGCGGTCGCAAACAGGGCGATGTCCGGCTGCTGCAGCAGGCGCTGGTAGGCACGGTTCCAGGGCAGCACATCGATCGCACAGCCCGGCTGCAGCTGCTCGCACAGCGCCTGCACCACGTCAGCGCTGAACCCGACCAATCGACCGTTGGCATCCAGCCGATTGGCCGCGCCGACGTCCTCGGTCAGAAACTCAAGCGGCGTCACCGGCCCAGGCGGCGTGGCCGCCGCGGCGAACGGCAGCAGCAGGGCCAGTGAGGCGGCGACCAACGCTCGGCTGACAGCAGGTTGCAGGTGAGCGGGCATGCGGGCTCCGGCGCGCGGGGTGAAGCGGCGATGGTACATCGGGCTCGCGAGCTGGCCCGACTGGCGCGCCGTGAACCGCTACACGCGCAAGGCGTCGACCACCCGCGAAAACGCGGGCGAGGGCTGGCGTCGGCTGGGGTAGTACAGGTGATAGCCCGGGAACGGCGGGCACCAGTCGTCCAGCACGCGCAGCAAGCGGCCTTCGACGATGTGCGGAGAGAACTCCTGCTCGGGCAAAAACGCGATGCCCAGACCGTCCAGTGCAGCCAGAACCATGTGCGGCGACGTGTTGAAGGTGAGCTGTCCGTCAACGCGCACGTTCAGCGCGCGGCCGCGACGCTCGAATTCCCAGGCGTACAGGCCACCGTGCGTCGGAAACCGGATATTGATGCAGCGGTGGCGGACCAGCTCGCCAGGTGTCTTTGGCAGCGGATGCTTGGCAAAGTAGGCCGGTGATGCCACCGCCGCCATCCGCAGCTTGGGCCCGATCGGCATGGCGATCATGTCCCTGTCGATCGCCTCGCCGAGTCGGACCCCGGCATCGAAGCGGTCGGCCACGATGTCCCTGAATCCGTACGCGACATCAAACTCGATGTGGATATCCGGATAGGCATGCAGCAGCGGCATCAGCTTCGGCAGCAGAACGGTCTGCAGCACATGGTCGCCGCAGGTGATCCGCACCGTGCCGGCCGGCTTGTCGCGCAGTTCGGTCAGGGCATCGAGCTCGGATTCGATTTCGTCGAAACGGTGGCCGATCGCCCGCAACAGGCGTTCACCGGCCGGCGTGGGCGACACGCTACGTGTGGTGCGGGTCAGAAGCCGGATCTGCAGCCGCTCCTCCAACGCCTTGATCGCCTGGCTCAGCGCGGACTGGCTCACCCCCAGCATCGCACCGGCGCGGGTGAAGCTGCCTTCTCTCGCCACCGCGACGAAGGCCAGCAAATCATTGAGGTTGCGGCGTGCCATGGCGTCAGTCTGGCACGTCAGACTGATTAGTTCAGCTAATAGGGCATAGAAGAATTCATCGTCTAATCAAGGAGATTTCGCGCGCGGAGAATGGCCGCACTCACTGACGGCCCCCAGGACATCCGCATGAAAACCGCAATCGCGCTGATCGCGTTGATGCTTCACCCGCTGGCGGCGACCGCCGCTGACCTGTCGCGTGCCGCCGACAACTTCTACACCAGCGACGAGGTGAGCGTGCAGAAAGTCAGCTTCCGCAATCAATATCAGATGGTGGTGGCAGGGAATCTGTTCATCCCGAACGGGCTTGATCGCAGCGCACAGCACGCCGCCATTGTGGTCGGCCACCCGATGGGCGCGGTGAAGGAGCAGAGCTCCAACCTCTACGCCACCAAGCTGGCCGAACAGGGCTTCGTGACCCTCGCGATCGATTTGTCGTTCTGGGGCGAAAGCGCGGGACAGCCGCGCAATGCGGTCGCGCCGGACATCTACACCGAAGACTTCAGCGCGGCGGTCGACTTCCTGCGCAGCCAGTCCTTTGTCGACAAGGATCGGGTCGGCGCGCTCGGTATCTGCGGCAGCGGCAGCTTTGTCATCAGCGCCGCCAAGATCGACCCGCGCATCCGCGCGATCGCAACCGTCAGCATGTACGACATGGGCGCGGCCAACCGCAGCGGCTTGAGGAACGCCGTCTCGGTGGAAGACCGCAAGGCCGTGATCGCAGCGGCCGCGGCCCAGCGCGACGTCGAGTTCGCTGGCGGCGAAATCGCCCATACCGGCGGCACGGTTCACACGCTGGAGGCCGACACGCATCCGATCCAGCGCGAGTTCTACGACTTCTATCGCACCCCGCGCGGTGAGTTCACGCCGGCGGGCTCATCGCCGCAGGTGACCACCCGACCCACGCTGACCAGCAATGTAAAGTTCATGAACTTCTACCCGTTCGCCGACATCGAGACCATCTCGCCGCGGCCGATGCTGTTCATCACCGGCGATGCCGCGCACTCGCGGGAGTTCAGCGAGGCCGCGTATCGACTGGCTGGCGAGCCGAAGGAGCTGGTCGTGGTCGAGGGCGCGGGGCACGTGGATCTGTACGATCGCACCGCGCTGATACCGTGGGGCACGCTGGAAAACTTCTTCAAGTCACGGTTGGATTGAGTGGGCGGGCGACGGTGTGCTCATCGCCGCGCAGTGTTCTGCGCATTCGGTTGGGTGGCGCTGCTCGCGCTCGCTGCAGTTCAACCCAGGATCTCTGCAGTCACCGCCGGGCCCGGCGCTGCAGCGTTTGCTTCTGCGGAGGATGCGCGCATGTGGATGACCGTCGGCAATCAACGCTTCGCCATCCGCTTGGCCGACACCGCGGCCGGCCGTGCATTCGCCGCGCAACTGCCGCTGACGTTGGACATGCGTGATCTCAACCGCAACGAGAAGTACGCCGAACTGCCCCAAGCACTGCGCGCGACTGCGGAACCACCTGGAACAATCCGCAGTGGCGATCTGATGCTCTTCGGCACTGACACGCTGGTGGTCTTCTATCTCAGCTTCCGCTCGTCGTATGCCTACACCCGGCTGGGTCGCGTGGAGGGCCCGGGCGGTCTGGCGCAAGCACTCGGCACGCAGGGCGTCCGCGTCATGTTCTCTCGCGATTGATTGACCACATGCGCCCGCTGCCGGGTGGCGGGCGGAACGGCCTCCGCTTGCTGCAGGTTCAGCTGCGCAGCGCGGCCTCCGCCGCATCGCGCAGAGCACGGCTGATCCGCTGCAGGGTGCTGGACGCAACCGCAGCGTGCTGCCAGTACAGCGGCAGGTCGAGCCAACGGGTCGGGTCGGTGACGACGATGGCCCTGGCCTGCAGGGCCGGCGCGATCAGGGCTTCCGGGGCCAGGCACCAGCCAAGACCGCGCGCTGCGGCGACGATGAAACCGGAGGAGGTCGGAATGTAGTGCACGGGCGGGGTCAGCCGCGCGCGGGTGATTCGACGCACGAAGCGCCACTGCAGTTCGTCCTTGCGGTTGAACACGATCATCGGCGCCTTGGCAAGGGACGCGGCGTTCATGCCCGCGGCGAAGTAGCGCGCGGCGTACTCGGGCGAGGCGATCGCTCGATAGCGCATGCTGCCGAGCGAGTGCACATTGCAGCCCTGCAGCGGTGTCGACACCGAAGTGATCGCGCCCAGCACGCTGCCATCGCGCAACAGGCCCAGGGTGTGGTCCTGGTCGTCGACGCGTACGTCGAACACGTAGCCGAACTGTTGATGCAGCTGCGCAATCGCGGCCAGAAACCAGGTCTCCAGCGAGTCGTCGTTGACCGCGATGGCGATCGAGCGCGTTACCGCGCCGGCCTGTTGTTCCGGCGCGAACTCGGCCAGTGCCTCCGCCTCCAGTGCCTGCATCGGCCGCACCCGGCGCAGCAGCTGTTCGCCGGCTGGCGTGGGTCGGCACGGCAGGTGACGCACGACCAGCACCTGGCCGAGCCGGTCTTCCAGTGCCTTGATCCGCTGCGACACCGCCGACGGCGTGACCGACAGCCGCCGCGCGGCGGCATCGAAGCTGCCTTCCTCAAGCACCGCGGCAAATGCGGCGAGCTGGGGGTGAACAAGCACCGGCGATGCTCCGCATTAGAAAGTCTTACGAGCCTACAGGATTGCTCGCTGGCCTTACTTCCACCGGCACCGCAGCATGGCCGGACTTTCTCCCGGGTGCACCCCCATGCTCCTCGCAACCGCCTTGGCCGGATTCGTCGCCAGTGCCGGCCTCATCATCGCCATCGGCGCGCAGAACGCCTTCGTCCTCCGCCAGGGTTTGCAGGGCCGCCATGTCAGCCTCGTGGTCGCGGTGTGCATGCTCGGCGACATCGGCCTGATCCTGTGTGGCGTGGTCGGCATTGGCGCGCTGGTGCTCGAATGGCCGGGCCTGCTGCAGGCGCTGCGCTACGGCGGTGCTGCCTTTCTTGCCGTGTATGGCCTGATGGCGGCGCAGCGCGCCTGGCGTGGAACCGGTGGTTTGGACCCCGCGCAACAGGGCCCGACCAGCTGGCGGCACGTACTGCTGTCGGCGCTCGCGTTCACCTTCCTCAACCCACATGTCTATCTCGACACCATGGTGCTGCTGGGCAGCCTCTCCACCCAGTACCCGGGCTCGGCCCGATGGGCGTTTGCCGCGGGCGCCTGCAGCGCCAGCGTGGTCTGGTTCTCAAGCTTGGGCTTCGGCGCGCGTCTGCTGCTGCCGGTGTTCCGCAGGCCGCTGGCCTGGCGGGTGCTGGACGGCTTCATCGCCGTGTTCATGCTGACGATCTGCCTGCTGTTGCTGCTGCGCTCGCCGGTTTGAGGCGCGGTCGCCTTTGCTCGCTGAGCGAACAGATATCGCCGTCAAGCGAACTGACCGATGCAGCAAGAGGTTCAAACTCGCGTCGACATCGGCGTTCGTGCGTGGCGAATGGAACAGCCCCGCCGCCGTGTAGGCACGCGACGCGAGGGGTGCACGCGCTGCACATGCGTGAAGTCCGCGGCATCGCGACAGCACGGGCCCGCGTGGTCGTCTCTCGCGAGCGTTTACGCCCGAAGCCCGCAAAGGATGGCCTCGCGCGTACGCCTTTGGCACTCTATGCGTGCTCCCGGTCCTGCGCACGCGGATGGCGGCCTCCATACTCAGCCGCCGCGACGCGGGCGTGAGTTCCCAGAGCGTCAAGGGCCAGCGAGCATGCAGGCCCCACGATCAGGTTTGATGAGCAAGCAGCACCCATCGGCGCCAGCGCGGGATTGCACCGTTCGGCGCATTTGCACCCTTTCGTATCAATTGGAGGATCGATCAGTGAATTTTCTGTATCTGGCTCCGGCGCGCGGGACGCTTCAGCGTGGTGGCGGCTTCGCGCGCTGCTTGTTGCTCTGCCTGTTGCTGTCATGCGCGGCTGCACACGCGCAGACCCTGGTTCCCAACATGGAAGCAGTGAACGGCTCGACGCGGATCATGTTGGCAGGCGGGGTCGCGGAGCCCCCGTTCGCGGTCAGGGTGACGAACGCTCAGGGCCAGCCCATTCCCGGCGTGCTGGTGGAGTTCTACGTCAACCATTGCCTTGACCTCCTCCCACCGCCCGGCGGCGGTTGTCCGCGGGCCGCGCTCTATGGTCGATTCAATGCGTCGAACGGCAGCCCTGGGGTGGTGTCGGACGCCACCGGTCTGGCGACGTCCACCACCTTTGCTGCGGGATCGATTCCGGGACAGTACGAGGTGTATGCGCGCGTGCCGGAGCAGCAGGTCGGCAGTCTGCAGATTCCCTACAACATCAACTTCCTGTTGTTCCAAGTGCATCAACAGACGGTTGGCGGCGCGGGCGCGCCCGCGGGCACGATCATTCCGACGACCAGTGCCTGGGGGCTTGGCGCAATGTTGGCGCTGCTGTTGGGCGTCGCGATGGTGCGCCTGAAAGGAAGATGACTGCGGCGCGACGCGGCTGACTAGCTGGAGCCCCTTCTCTACGCTGCCCGCTCGAAGTCGCCGAAGTGTTCCGTGGGCCAACATCTGCGCCTGCATACAACGGGCTGTTGGCCTGACAGTCCCCGTCGCAGGTCGACTGGACAGTCAGGCACTGGTGCGCCGTGAGCAACGGAGCAAACGACTGCAGCGCGTGCTGCAGTCCGTTTGCGCGAACACCGCTCGACCACCGAGGGTCCTGGCCGTTGGTCGACGCCTGTCGCCCGATGCCGAGGCCAAACGGTGGCGGCAACTCGCTCGCTCGCGCGCGTGCAGTGGCCTGTGCCGCGGAAGTGATCGCCATCGTCGTGGTGCGCACGCCACGGCCATCACCGCTTCGGCTTCGCGCTCGGCCGCTCGGCATGGCTTCACCCAGGCAGTGCACAATCCGGTTCGGCCTCATCAAGTAGAGATCCACCGCCATGCTCGATCTGCATTACTGGCCCACGCCCAACGGCCACAAAATCACCCTGCTGCTGGAGGAGTGCGCGCTCGACTACCGCATCGTGCCGGTCGACATCGGCAGCGGCGCGCAGTTCGAGCCCGCCTTCCTGAAGATCGCCCCCAACAACCGCATGCCCGCCCTGGTCGATCACGCCCCGGCCGGCGGCGGAGCGCCGATCAGCGTGTTCGAGTCCGGTGCGATCCTGCTGTACCTGGCCGAGAAAACCGGGCGCTTCCTGCCAGCCGATCTGCACGGTCGCTATGAGGTGCTGCAATGGCTGTTCTGGCAGATGGCCGGTTTCGGCCCGATGCTGGGCCAGAACCATCACTTCAACATCTACGCGCCGGAGAAAGTGCCCTACGCGATCGACCGCTACACCCGCGAAACCGCGCGCCTGTACGGCGTGCTTGATCGCCGGCTGGCCGGGCGCGAGTTCATCGCCGGCGACTACAGCATCGCCGACATGGCCTGCTATCCGTGGGTGGTGCCGCATGCCCGGCAGAGCATCGATCTGGCCGATTACCCCGAGGTCGCGCGCTGGTTCGCCGCGATTGCCGCGCGGCCGGCAACGGTGGCCGCGTATGCCAAAGGCCGCGCCTGGGAACGCACCGGCGAGATGAGCGCGGAGCAGCGCAAGATCCTGTTCGGCACCCCGCAACCGCGCTGATCAGAGCGCGCGCCGATCTGCCCTCAAACCGACGAAAGCAGCCCGAACAAATTGCCCTCGGTGTCCAGCGCGAGAGCGACGAAGCCGTAGCTGCCGATCGACATCTTCGGCCGCCGGAGCTGGCCGCCGGCGGCCTCCACCCGCGCCGCTGCTTCAGCGCAGTCGGCGCAGTGGAGATACAGCACACAGCTGTTGCCGCCCGAGGGCAGGCCCGGGACTTGCATCAGCGCTCCCGGCGCGGGCGCCTCGGGCGTGGGGCCTGGAAATGCCCACATCTCGACGGCCTCCACCGGCAGTCGCGACAGGGTGCAGCCGAGCACCTGTTCGTAGAACGCTCGAGCGCGGCCGATGTCCTGAACGTAGATCTCGAACCAAGCGATGAGGTTGGATGACATGGATGGGTTCCTCCACCTGCTGACGGGATGCGCTGACGGTTTCCAGGGTGGCCGCCAGGTGGAATCTGTTGGCGCCGGAAAACGCTGATGGACTTGGCCTGTTCCAACCCGGATCGCGACAAGCCCTCGCTCGATCGCCTGCTCGACCTGCTGCTGGACGCGGTCTGCATGGTGGATCGCAGCGGCCGTTTCGTCTACGTCAATGCGGCGATCACCGAGATCCTGGGCTACACCCCGCAGGAGCTGGTGGGGCGCCCGATCGCCGACTTCATGCACCCGGATGACCGCGAACGCACCCTGCTCAGCGCCGCCCGGGTGATGCAGGGGGAAGCGCAGCGCCACTTCGAGAACCGCTATCTGCATCGCGATGGACATACGGTGGACCTGATGTGGTCGGCGCGCTGGTCGGAAGACGCCCGGCTGCGGATCGGCGTGGCCCGTGATGTCACCGCACTCAAGCGCGCGCAGCGCGTGCAATCGGCGCTGTACGCCATTTCCGAGGCCGCCCACGCGGCGGCCGACCTGCCGGCACTGTGCCGTCAGCTGCAGTTGATCCTGTCCGGCCTGCTGCCGGCAGGTCGGCTGTGTCTGGCACTTCGCCTGGATGAAGGCAACTACGAGTTCCCCTACCACGGCGGACCCGAAGGGCCCGCGGAAACCCAGACACCGCCCTGCACCGCGCAGCAGCTGGAACAGGTGCTTGCTGCTGCGGTGCCGACGCGTATGCAGCACGACGGCCTGACTTGGCTGGTGGTGCCGCTACGGGCCGGTACGCAGACGCTGGGCGTGCTGGCGGTGGCCGGTGAATCAGCGCTGGCAACCTACAGCGATGCCGACAGCGACCTGCTCGGCTTCGTGTCGGCCCAGGTCGGCACCCTGATCGAACGCAAGCAGGCCGAAACCCGGCTGCTGCACATGGCCCGGCATGATCCGCTGACCGATCTGCCCAACCGCGCCCTGTTCGAAGATCGCCTGCAGGCCGCAATGGCGGCGGCCGCAAGCAGCTGCAGCGGGGTGGCCCTGCTGTACCTCGACCTTGATCGCTTCAAGCAGATCAACGACCGCTACGGCCATGCCAGCGGCGATCGTCTGCTGTGTGAAGTGGCCGAGCGCCTGCAAAGCGCGGTGCGCGGTTCCGACACCGTGGCGCGCATGGGCGGCGATGAATTCGTGCTGCTGTTGAACGGCATCGGCAGCGCGGCCGGCGCCGAAGCCGTGGCCGAGAAACTGCGCATCCTGCTGGAGCAGCCGCTGGTGTCACTCGGCAACCCGGAATCGGTGTCGCCGAGTATCGGCATCGCCCTCTACCCGGAGCACGCACGCAGCGCGGCCGCGCTGATCGCGCGCGCGGATGCGGCCATGTACGCGGCCAAACTGGCCGGCGGTAATCGCGTTGTGCTGGCGACTTCGAGCGCGCTGCCGGCAGACAGCTGAGCCGCCGCGACAAGCCGGCGACCGCCCGTTCGGCACGCTGATAGCATCGTCGTCTCCGTTCCCCCTTTGGGCTTGCGTATGCGCACCGTGATTCCATCGATCGCCGCGACGCTGGCCCTGGTGCTGCTGCTGGCGTTGACACCCGCGCAGGCGCAGAAGGTGTATCGCTGGGTCGATGCGCAGGGGCGGGTGCAGTACAGCCAGACGCCGCCGCCGGGCGAAGCCCAAGAAGTTCAGCTGCGTGCCGATGCGCGCGCCGTGGACCCTGCCCGCACTGGCTACTGCGGCGCGGTGCAGCGCTACGCCGCCCGGGTCGGCGATGCGATGAACCGCGGCAGCCCACGCGACCACGCGATCGCCAGCGCGCGCAACATCGAGACCGAAATCGCCGACCTGGTCGACGACGCCGCGATCCAGGAAGTCGTCAACTACATCTACACCCACGTCGGCAACCGCCAGACCGGGCTGGCGATCTCCAACCTGGTGCACACCCACTGCATGCGCGGCAACTTCGGCCGCCTGCGCCCGGGCAGCGTGGCCGAGGCCGGTGGCGATGCCGGTGCCGCTCCGCACTCGCGCGGAGCACGCGGCGGCAGCGGCTTCGTGGTCGGCGGCCGCATCGCCACCAATCACCATGTGATCGAGGGCGCCGAGCGCATCACCGTGTTCCTGGCCGACGGCCGCAGCGCAGGCGCGCGTGTGGCCGGCAGCGATCAGGCGGCTGATCTGGCCGTGCTGCAGATCGATCTGCCGAACCTGCCGGCCGGCCTGCCGCTGGCCAGCGCCGAGGCGCCCATGGGCGCCGACGTGTTCACGCTCGGCTTTCCGCTCACCAGCATCATGGGCGCCAATGCCAAGCTGTCGACCGGCATCGTCAACAGCCAGACCGGCCTGCGCGACGACCCGCGCACGTATCAGGTGTCGGTGCCGGTGCAGGGCGGCAACAGCGGCGGCCCGCTGCTGAACATGCGCGGCGAAGTGGTCGGCATCATCACCTCCAAGCTCGCCGCCGAGCGCGTGTTCCGCTACACCGGCGACCTGCCGCAGAACGTCAACTACGCGGTGAAATCGAGCTATCTCGGCCCGCTGCTCAGCAGCGCTGGCGACAGCCTCGGCAGCGAGCCCGGCAACCTCGAAACCCTGGTCGAGCGGATCAAACCGGCGGTGGTGCGGATCGAGGTCGAGTAGCTCGCGCTCAACTCAGCTCAGTTCAAGCGCCTGCAGGCCGACCCGGCGAAAGCCCTGGCCATCCAGCGGGCAATCCCAGCGCTCAACTTCGCAGCGGCGCTCAGCGCGGTCGAAGCGGATCAAGTTGCACGAATTCGGAATGCCCGCGCGCAGGCGCTGCGATACCGCCGTGCCCGCATTGACCGCCCAGCTGCCCGCACGCTGCGGCAGCGGCTCGACGAACGGCCAGTGGATGTGCCCGGCCAGGAACAGGTCCGCCCCGGCCTGCGTCCAGCGCTGCAGCGCTGCATCGGCACCGCGGCAGCGGTTGTGCAGATCCTCGCTGCGATGCACCCACAGCGGCTGGTGGGTCACCACCACCTTCAGCTGATCCGGCGCCGCGCGCTCCAGCGCCGCGGCCACCTGCTCGACCTGCTCGGCCGAGATCTCGCCATCGATATGCCGCCGTCGCCGCGTGGTCTTGACCCCGATCAGCGTGAAACCCGCCTGGTCCAATCGCGGCGCCAGCTCGTGCAGGCCCAGCCCGCGCCGGAAGCGCGCATACGGCTGCAGCACTCGCTGCCAGAGGTTGAACAGCGGCACATCGTGATTCCCCGCCAACACCAGTTTGGGCAGCGCCGGCAGCGCCTCCAAAAATGCCCGCGCGCGCCCGAACTGCGCCGCGGTGGCGCGCTGGGTGATATCGCCCGACAGCACCAGCAGATCCGGCCGCTGCGCGTGCACCAGATCGACCAGCGCCCCAACCACCTGGGGCAGCTCGGTGCCGAAGTGGGTGTCCGAGATGTGCAGCAGCAGACTCATACGCCGCTGCTCCCGGCATCGGCCGGCACCAGCAGCGACAAGCGTTGCTCGGAAACCTTGAACTCCAGCGGCGGGCGCATCCGCACCACTTCGCCATCCAGGCCCACCCGCACCGTGGCGCGACGCGCCGAGGTCGGCGTCACCAGCAGCGAGTCGAAACCGAAGGCCTCGCCATCCGGAGTGTCGGTCCAGCGCCCGGCCAAGCCGCGCAGCGCCAACTTGAACAGCGCCATTCGCGACTGTGGCCGCAGCCGGACACCGAGCAAGCGGCCCTTCTCAACCGAGCCCGCTGCATCCAGCCCCATGCCTTCGAGCTGCAGCCGGTTGTTGCAGGCCACCAGGGTCAACACCTCTTCACTGACCTCGCCCTGCGGCCCGCGCATGCACAGATTCAGCTGCCGGTGCGTGCCGAGCAGGGTACGCAGGCCGGCCCAAAGCGCCACCCAGCGCGCGCGGCCCAGGCGCTGCTTGTAGCGCTCGCGGTCCTGCAGCAGGCGCCGATACAGGCCCAGGCTGGCATTGATCAGAAACACCCGGTCGTTCACCAGGCCGACCTGCACCTCGCGCACCTGCGCCTGCAGCAGGTCACGCGCCGCGGTTTCGATGTCTTCCGACAGGCCGTGGTTGCGGCCAAAGAAATTGAACGTGCCCTGCGGCAGCGCACCGAACAGCAGCCCGCTGCCCAGCACCTGCTGCACCACCGCATTGATGGTGCCATCGCCACCGGCGGCCACCACGGCGCCACCGGACGCCTGCGCCGCTGCAATCGCCGCCGCGATCTGCTGCGGCAGCTCGCGCGGGTGCCGCACCAGCCGCACCTCCACCTTGCGCCCGCCCTCGCGCAGCACGCGCTCCACGCAGGCCTTGCGCGCCTGCGCCTTGGTACGGCCGGACCCGGCGTTCATCACCACTTCAAAACTCGGAATGGGCTGCATGCAGATGCCGTTGGCCAGTGCGGGCGGACAGCACTAACGCAGGCAAGCGCAACAGAAGTCAAATGCGGAGGAGGGTGAGGGTGGTCGCGATGCCTGCGGGGACCGGATCACAACGACCGCTGCCGTACCGGGGCCGTTGATCGCTCGATGTGCAGCGAGCTTGCAGCGCCCTCCCGCGTGCTCGGCTCTGCGCTTGAAGGTGGTCGCTCGCTCGCGACCTGTGTCGACAAGCCCACCAACTGCCACGGTCGTTTGCGGGCCGCCCTTCGCAGATCTACAGGCTGCACCTGAGCGCGCCAAAGGTTCCGGTCCGCAGACGATCGCCTGCCTGTTTGGCGGTCGCACCTCGGACCGCTACGGCTGGCTGGAAGCGTCGGGCTCATGGTTGGTGATGACAGCACCGTCAGCGGTTTGAGGGCCTGACGGTGCAGGTCTTGCATCCAGCTGAAAGGTTTCCCTTCCCGGCACCACTCATTGAAGCGCAACCCGAACAGGGACCAAGAGCACCTGCACTCCGCCGTGAACTGAAAACCCGCTGGAATCCCGCCTTCACCGACAGGCTCAAGATGAACATCCTCGCGCGCAACAACGTCCACATCGAAGGCGACAGTGGTCCCGTGCTGCTCTATGCGCACGGCTTCGGTTGCAACCAGAACATGTGGAGCCGCGTCACTCCGGCATTTGCCAGCACCCATCGACAGGTCTTGTTCGACTACGTAGGCAGCGGGAAGTCTGATCTCTCCGCCTTCAACGCAGAACGCTACGCGAGCCTGCAGGGCTACGCGCAGCCCTACGCGCCTACACTCCACGAGACAGTGACGCAGCACGTTATCTCTCATTCTAGGGCGGCTTTGTTCGGAGACTCCCATGCCAAAGCCGTTGCGGGTTCGCCCGCCAGAAACATCTTCC